>NZ_JBIQDQ010000011.1:0-115027 GCF_045370965.1 Curtobacterium sp. 179-B 9B NHS | reverse complement strand
CCGCCGGCCTGTGCGAGCGGGCGCGAGCGGGCGCGAGCGGGCGGGATCTGCCTCGGTCGGGGCCGACGGCCGACAGGTACCGCCCGCTCGGCGGCCTGCGGGCGGCGTGTCCTGCCCGCTCGAGCGGAGGGCGGAGGGCAGAAGGCGGGGGCGGAGTGCGGGACCGGCGTCCGTGGATCGCCGTGCGGGGCGCGGTACGGTGGGCGGGTGTTCGGACGTCGCGCTCGCAGCCCCCGCCCCGACGACGGAGCGCGCCCGGGCGACCCCGGCGGCCTCGGCATCGGCATCGGAGCCCTCGTGCAGGTGGTCGACCTCGAGCGCGGGGGCGAGCAGTGGGAGGGCGAGCCGATCGGGGTGATCGTCGCTCCGGGAGGGGTGCAGCTCGGTGGGACGCAGCGCACCTGGACCATCGCCTTCGACGAGCCCGCGTACACGAAGGACGGCCGCGGCCCGTTCGAGCGCGCGACCGTCCTGGGTCGTCAGTTGGTGCCGGTCACGCCGGACACCGCGGACGGGGTCTAGTACTCCTCGTTGCCGCTCTTCAGCATGGCGGCGACGGCCATGCACATGCCCACGCCACCGAGCACGCCGATGCCGATGATGACGCCTGCGATGAGTTCGAGCATTGATGACTCCTTGGGTTGCGGGGCCGGTGTGGCGGTGGCCGTCGTGGCCGCGTCCAGGTTACCGGATGCGGCTCGGGGCTAGCGGATGCCGCGCATGAGGCGCAGGACGGGCTTCGCGCAGACGAGCAGCACGACCCCGACCGCCACGGCGACCAGGCCGAGGACGGTGAAGTACGGGACCTCGTTCGTCGGCGAGTAGTACTGCGAGAGCACCCCGGTGGCCGCCGTGCCGAGGGACACCGAGAGGAAGAAGAGCGCGACCATCTGGGTCTGGAACTTCGGCGGCGCGAGCTTCGTCGCGACGGACTGCCCGACCGGGGAGAGCAGGAGCTCGGCGATCGTGAAGACGAGCAGGATGCCCACGAGCGCGATCAGCGGTGTGCCGTTCTCGCCCGTGCCCGAGAACGGCAGGAAGAGCAGGAACGCGATGCCCATGATCCCGGTGCCGAGCGCGAACTTCGTCGGGGTGGAGGGCTGGCGGTCACCGAGCTTCGTCCAGATCGCGGCGGCGACACCGGACAGCACGATGATGAACACGGGGTTGATCGACTGGACCCACGACACGGGCATCACCCAGTCGCCGAGCGATCGGTCGAGGCGCTGGTCCGAGTACTGGGTCACGACCGTGAACTGCTGCTGGTAGAGCGACCAGAAGACGGCGCTCGCGATGAAGAGCGGGATGAAGGCGAACACCCGGGACCGCTCCTCGGCGGTGATCCCGCTGGTCAGGATCACCACGAAGTACGCGATGGTGGCCACGATGACGATCACGACGACGACCGTCGGCAGGTTCGTCACCGTGAGCAGTCCGGTGAGCACCGAGACCACGACGACCGCGAGCGCGACGACGACGAGCACGGCGACGAGCGGCAGGCGGCGACGCTCGACCGGGTTGGTGACGTGCCGGACCGAGTCGGGGAGCTTCCGTCGGCGGATGCCGTACTGCACGAGCCCGGCGGCCATGCCGACCGCGGCGAGTCCGAAGCCGTAGTGGAACCCGAGCGAGGACTGCAGCAGCCCGGTCAGCAGCGGACCGAAGAACGCCCCGAGGTTCACCCCGAGGTAGTAGAGCGAGAACCCGGCGTCGCGACGAGGGTCGTCGCGGCTGTACAGCCCGCCGACGATCGTCGTGGCGGTGGCCTTGAGCCCGCCGGAGCCGAGGGCGATGAGCACGAGGCCGACCCCGACGCCCGCGACCCCCGGGATCAGCGCGAGCCCGATGTGGCCGAGCATGACGACGACCGCGCTGGTGAAGAGGGTGCGGTCGGCGCCGATGAGCCGGTCCGCCACCCAGGCGCCGATGATCGTGAACAGGTAGACGGCGCCGCCGTACGCGCCCATGATCCCGTTGGCGATGCCCTCGTCGATGCCGAGGCCGCCGCGCGTGACGGTGTAGTACATGTAGATCAGGACGATGCCCTGCATGCCGTAGAACGAGAACCGCTCCCAGAGCTCCACCGCGAAGGGCGTGGACAGCTCGAAGGGCTGCCCGAAGAAGGTGCGTTGCTGCGCCGGAGCGCTGGGTGGGGTGGTGCGAGACATCCGTCCACTGTGCCCCCGGGCACCCCGCTCGTCCGAATCGGAGCGGGGCGCGTACAAACTTCCGCGGGCGGGCCTTGGAGGATTCCCACCACCCGTGTCCGGCCCCGCGGTCTGCCGTTGTGCGCCCGCACGGCGTTCGAGCAACACTCGGCCGAGGTGCCTAACGTGTGGAGCGCAACACGGACAGAGCAGTTCAGGAAGGCTCCCCCATGGTCGACACCGCCCCCGCACGCCCCACCTCGACGACCGAGGCCCCGAACGCCGACGCCACGGGCGACCCGGCGGCCGGCACGCCGACGGGCGGGACGGACACCGACGTCCGCATCGACACCACGCTGCTCGGGGAGCTCCTGCTCGGCCGCTGGGCCGAGGACCGGCGCATCTCACGGCGCCTGTCCCGCGACCCCGGGCTGCACAAGATCGAGGGGCAGCCGATCGCGGAGCACCGGGCCCGCGTCCTCGAGCAGCTCCGGGTGCTCGTCGACGCCGGTGCGATCCAGCGTCCGTACCCGACCGAGTTCGGCGGCCAGGAGAACCACGGCGGGAACCTCGCGGCGTTCGAGGAGCTCACGACGGCGGACCCGTCCCTGCAGATCAAGGCCGGCGTGCAGTGGGGCCTGTTCGGCTCCGCGGTGCACCACCTCGGCACCGAGCGCAACCACCGCGAGTTCCTGCCGGGGATCATCCGCTTCGACGTGCCCGGCTGCTTCGCGATGACCGAGACCGGGCACGGCTCGGACGTGCAGAGCATCGCGACGACGGCGACCTACGACCCGGACACGCAGGAGTTCGTCGTGCACACGCCGTTCCGGGGCGCCTGGAAGGACTACATCGGCAACGCGGCGCTGCACGGGCGGGCGGCCGTGGTGTTCGCGAAGCTCGTGACGCAGGGCGTCGACCACGGTGTGCACGCGTTCTACGTGCCGCTGCGCGACGGCGACGGTGCGTTCCTGCCCGGCGTGGGTGGCGAGGACGACGGCGTCAAGGGCGGCCTGAACGGCATCGACAACGGGCGCCTCTGGTTCGACCACGTCCGGGTGCCCCGCACGAACCTGCTCAACCGGTACGGCGACGTGGCCGAGGACGGCACGTACACCTCCCCCATCGCGTCGCCGGGCCGACGGTTCTTCACCATGCTCGGCACCCTCGTGCAGGGCCGGGTCTCGCTCGACGGCGCCGCCGTGGTCGCGCAGAAGGTCGGCCTGCAGATCGCGCTGACCTACGCCGCCGAACGCCGGCAGTTCCCGACGGGCGGCGGCGACGAGGGCGTGCTGCTCGACTACGGCCGTCACCAGCGCCGACTGATCCCCCGGCTCGCGACGGTCTTCGCCCAGTCGTTCGCGCACGAGAAGCTGCTGCAGACCTTCGACGACGTCTTCAGCGGGCGCGAGGACACCCCGCAGCGCCGCGAGGACCTCGAGACGCAGGCGGCGGCCTTCAAGGCGATGTCCACCTGGTCGGCGCTCGACACGCTGCAGGAGTGCCGCGAGGCGTGCGGCGGCGCCGGGTTCCTCGCCGAGAACCGGCTGACGAGCCTCCGCGCGGACCTCGACGTCTACGTCACCTTCGAGGGTGACAACACGATCCTGCTGCAGCTCGTGGGCAAGCGCCTGCTCACCGACTTCCGCGCGAAGGCGCCGCGCGACGCCGCCTCGACCGCCCGGTTCGTCGCTGCGCAGGCAGCGACGAAGCTGGCCGACGCGTCCGGCATCCGTCGACTCGGGCAGACGGTCGTCGACCGGGGATCGCTCGCGGCGAGCGTCACGGACCTGCAGGACCCGCGCACCCAGCGCGCGCTGCTGGCCGGTCGTGTCGACACGATGGTGTCCGAGATCGGGGTGCGTCTCGCCTCGGCCGGCAAGGACCGGGCGCGGGCCGCGAAGCTCCTCAACCGCTCGCAGCACGAGCTCATCGAGGCCGCGAAGGCGCACGCCGAGCTCATGCAGTGGGACGCGTTCACCGATGCCATCGAGGCCGTGGCGCCCGGTGACACCCGCCGCGTGCTCGTCTGGCTCCGCGACCTCTTCGCCCTCGGGCTCGTCGAGCAGCACCTCGACTGGCACCTGGTGCACGGACGCCTGTCGGCGCAGCGTGCCCGGGCGGTGTCGGCGTACGTCGACCGGCTCGTGGCCCGGCTCCGCCCGGTGGTCCCGCAGCTCGTCGAGTCGTTCGGCTACGACCCCGAGCTCGTCCGCGCGCCGATCGCCCTGGGCGAGGAGCGCGCGCGGCAGGAGGAGGCGGCAGCGTGGTTCGCCGCCGAGGCCGCTGCGGGACGGCTGCCGGAGCAGGAGAAGAAGCCGCGTCCGTGATCAACCCTGCAGGGTTGATATCGGGAGAATCAACCTTGTAGGGTTGACAGCGGAGGTGCGATGTACGCGGTGACGGTGGACCAGGTGGGCAGTCGTTCGGACGACGACCGGGTCGAGCAGGCCATCGACGTCGTCCGGACCGCGTCCGAGGGGCACGTGGTGCTCCCACCGGAGCGGACCGCCGGCGACGAGTTCCAGTTCCTGCTCGACGACGCGGAGACCCTGCTCGACGTGGTGTTCGCCCTCGCCCGGACGGACGGCTGGAGCATCGGCATCGGCATCGGTGACGTCGAGGAACCGGTGCCGAGCTCGACCCGGGCCGCGCGCGGCGACGCCTTCGTGCAGGCACGCGCCGCGGTCGACCGCGCGAAGGACGTCCCCGAGCACCTCGCCCTCGAGGTCGCCCCGGGTCGCCGGCTCGGTACCGCGGACGTCGAGCCCCTCGTCGCCCAGACCGTCCGGGCCCGTCGCCGCCGGTCGCGGGAGGGCTGGGAGCTCGCGGACCTCCTCCGCGCCGGCCACTCGCGCACCGAGGCCGCCGAGCTGCTCGGCGTGACCCGGCAGGCGGTGGCGAAGCGCTGGCTCGCGGCCGACCTGCGCTCCGACGACGCCGTGCACGCGGCACTCGCGCGGCTCCTCACCGAAGCGGACACCCCGGCATGACGGTCTGGCTGGTCGGTGCGGTCGTGCTGCTCGCGGTGGCCGCGCTCAGCGCCGTGCACCGCGTCCCGCCACTCGCCCGCGCGGTGCCGGCGGTCGTGGTCGTCGCGGTCGTCCTCGCCGCCGAGCTCCTCGACCTGGCACCCGCCGCACCGACGACCGCGCTCCGCGTGCTCGGCACCACCGCGGTCGTCGCCGTCGGCGTCCTCGCCGGGAGTGCCGTCACGGGGACCGTGCTCGGCTTCGCCATGCGCGAGGGCGTCGAGCGGGGTCGGCACGGCGGCATCCTGGTCTCGCGCGCCGACGAACCCGCCGTCGAGCGTCGACGCCCGGAGGTGCTCCGGGGCGGGGCGGCGATCGGGTTCCTCGAACGGTTCGCGGTGATCGGCGCGGTGCTGGTGGGCCGGCTCGAGATCGTCGCGGCGGTCGTCGCGGTGAAGGGCCTCGGTCGCTTCTCGGAGCTCGACTCCGCCGAGGCGCGAGAGCGGTTCATCGTCGGGACGCTCACGAGCACGTGCTGGGCCGGACTCGCCGCCTGGACCGCGATCGGCCTGCCGGGCTGACCGCACAGCCACACGGCCGCACAGACGCACCGCCGCACAGACGCACAGCCACAGAGCCGCACGAGCGTGCGCACGAGCGGGCGGACACCGCCCGACCGGACGCCACCGCGGCACTCAGCCCTGGTCCGACGCCCGTCCCCGGTCGCCGAGCGCAGCGCGCAGTCGCGCCTCGGCGTCGTCGGCGCCCTCGGCACCGGACGCAGCGGCCGCCGCAGCCGCCTCCGCGTTCGCCTCGATCACGGCGCGCACGACCTCCTCGCGCTGGATCTTGACCCCGCGCGGTGCGTCGATGCCGATCCGGACGCCGTCGCCGCGGCTGTCGAGGACCGTGATGACGACGTCGTCACCGACGAGGATCCGCTCGCCGACCTTCCGCGTGAGTACCAGCACCCCGTCAGCCTAGCGACACCACCGGCAGGCCCAGCTGGTGGACGGACTCCGGCGTGGCGGTCTCCCCCGCACCGATGGCCACCACACCCGCGACGGGTACCCGCCCGGCGACCGCGGCCACGACGGCCCGGGCGTCCTCGGTCTTCCGACCGACGTCGACCACGACCCACACCTGGTCGGCGGCGAGTCCCTCGATCGTCGCCGCGTCGTCCCACGCGGAGACGCCCAGCAGCGCATGGCCGTTCCGCACGCCCTCGGCGCGCGCGAGGATCCCCGCCCGACGGTCGGCCGCGTCGGTCGGGCGCAGTGCGTACCGTCCGGCGAACACCCCCGCCGCCGCGTCGACGTCGGTGGCACGCCCGACGAGCAGCACGAGGTCGCCGTCGGCCGACCGCACGGCCGGGACCGGCAGCACCGGACGGACGGACGCCGGGGCGGACACCGCAGTGACCAGCGGGACGACGGGAGCCGGTCCCACGACCGGCAGGGGGCCTCCCGGCCGACCGTGGTCCTCGTCCGTGCCCGGTACGGCCGGCGACGGGCCGTCCTGGAGGCGCGGCACGGCCGGGTCGACCCGACCCACGTCCGTCCCGGGGCGGCCCGGGCGCGGGGCGCCCGCGGCGATCCCGTCGGCCGCGAAGCCGTCGAGCACCGAGGCGAACGCATCCGCCCGCGTCGACGCGGTGCCGTCGCCGGCGGCGATGCGGGCCTCGGCGGCCTCGGCGTCGGCGAGGAGCGCGGCGATCCCGATGCGGGTGGCCGGGCCGTCGGCGATCGCCACCCGGGCGGTCGGCGGGTCGAGCGGGTCCGGCACCTCGACGACGGCCTCGACGTGCGTGCGGCGGAAGAGCCCACCGATCCCGGGCGTGGACACGCGTTCGGCCGAGACGATCCGGGCGCCCGCACCGAACTCGGTGCGGAGGGCGTCGCGGACCGCCTCGAGCGTCGGGCCGCTACGCAGCGATCGGGTCGGCGGCACGGACCACTCCCACGGTCTCGATGGTGGAGCCCGCGGCGGTGGCCTCCTGGTAGGACAGCACGGGCAGGCCGTTCGCCTGCGCGGACACCATGCGGTGCACGGCCGGTCGGAGCTGCGGGGCGCAGACGAGCACGGCGGACAGGCCCTGCTCCTCGACGCTGCGCACGGCGTCGCGCAGGGACCCGAGGACCTGCTCGATGCGGTGGGCGTCGAGCACGATCTGGGTGCCCTGCTCGGACGGGCGGAGCCCCTCGAGCATCGACTGCTCGAGCAGCGGGTCGATCATGATGACGCGGAGCGTGCCGGCCTCGGCGTGGCGGGCGGGCAGGGCTGGGCCGAGGGCTGCGCGGGCGGCCTCGACCAGGCCCTCGGGGTCGGTCGACACCTTCGCGCGGAGCGTCAGCGCCTCGCAGATGCGGCCGAGGTCGTTTATCGGCACGCGCTCGGCGAGCAGGCCCTGGAGCACGCGCTGCACCTCGGCCAGGGACAGCATGCCGGGCACGAGCTCCTCGACCGCCGCGGGGTTCACCTGCTTGACACCCTCGGTGAGCACCTTGACGTCCTCGCGGGTGAGCAGCCGGGCCGCGTTGTCGCCGATCACGGCCTGCAGGTGCGTGACGAGCACGGAGACCCGGTCGATGACGGTCGCGCCGGTCATCTCGGCCGCGTGCCGGAGCTCGGCGGGGACCCACTTGCCGGCCAGACCGAACACCGGCTCGACCGTCGTGGTGCCCGGGAGCCCGTCGAGCTGGTCGCCGAGTGCGAGCACGCTGCGGGACGGGGCGGTCCCGCGACCGGCCTCGACCCCGGCGATGCGGATCGCGTAGGTCGACGGGGGCAGCTCGATGCTGTCCCGGGTGCGGACGGGCGGCACGACGATGCCCATGTCGACGGCGATCTTCCGACGGAGCGCGCGCACGCGACCGAGCAGGTCGTCGGACGACCCGGACACCATGTCGACCAGGTCCGGTGCGAGCAGGATCTCGAGGGCGTGGACACGCATCTGCTCGAGCAGGTCCTCGGGGCTGTCCGCCGAGGGGGCCGCGGCCTCGAGTGCCTGCTGCTGCTCGGCCGCTGCCGCCTGCTGCGCCGCCTGCCGCGAGAGCCGCCAGCCGGCGAACAGCAGCCCGGCGCCGATGAGCAGGAACGGCACGATGGGCATGCCGGGGATGAACCCCATCGCGATCGCAGCGACCCCGGCGATCACCAGCGCGTTCCGCGACTGCGTCAGCTGCGTCGTCGCCGACGCGCCGATCTCGGTCTCCGCACCCGACCGGGTCACGATCATGCCGGTCGACACGGCCATGAGCAGTGCGGGGATCTGCGAGACCAGGCCGTCGCCGATGGTCAGGATGCCGTACTTCGACAGCGCGTCGGTGACGGAGAGCCCGTTCTGCAGCATGCCGATCGCGACGCCACCGAGCATGTTGATGACGAGGATCAGGATGCCGGCGATCGCGTCGCCCTTGACGAACTTCGACGCGCCGTCCATCGCCCCGTAGAAGTCGGCCTCGGCGGAGACCGCCGCACGGCGTTCCTTCGCCTCGGCATCGGTGATGAGTCCGGCGTTCAGGTCGGCGTCGATCGCCATCTGCTTGCCGGGCATCGCGTCGAGGGTGAAGCGGGCGCCGACCTCGGCGACGCGCTCGGCACCCTTCGTCACGACGACGAACTGGATGACGACGAGGATGAGGAAGACGACGGCGCCGATGATGATCGAGCCGGACACCGCGACGTGCCCGAAGGCCTGGATGACGTCGCCCGCGAAGCCCTCGCCGAGCACCAGTCGCGTCGAGGCGACGTTGAGGCCGAGGCGGAACAGCGTCGCGACGAGGAGCAGCGACGGGAACACCGAGAAGTCGAGCGGCTTCTTCACGAACAGCGTCGTGAGCAGGATCACCAGCGCCAGCAGGATGTTCAGGATGATGAGCACGTCGAGCAGGAACGACGGCACCGGCAGGATCAGCAGCAGGACGATGCCGACGATGAAGACCGGGACGGCGAGCTTGGGCAGGTCCTTGCGGTTCATGCGGGTGCCCCTTCGGTGGTGGACGGACGAGTGCGGAGGCGCCGTGGTCGGGCGTCGCCGGTGAGCGTGGTGGGGTCGAGGACGGTCGCGACCTCGTCGGCCGTGGTCGGCGTCGGCGCGGCGTGCGTCCCGGCGGCGGCGCCGCGGGCCTTGAGCGCCATGACGAACGAGAGCACCCGGGCGACCGGCGTGTAGAGGTCGACCGGGACCTCCTGCCCGAGCTCGCACGCCGCGTGCAGCGCCCGGGTGAGCGGGACGTCGCGGACGATCGGCACGCGCGACTCCTCGGCGGTCGACCGGATGACGTCGGCGACCGGCCCGGCACCCTTCGCGACGACACGGGGTGCGGACTTCCCGGGCTCGTAGCGGAGCGCGACCGCGTAGTGCGTGGGGTTGGTCATGACGACGTCGGCGTCCCCGACCGCGGCGATCATCCGGTTCCGGCTCATCGCGAGCTGTCGGGACCGGCGCTGGCCCTTCACGAGCGGGTCGCCGTCGGTGCGCTTCGACTCGTCCTTGACCTCCTGCTTGGTCATCATCGTGCGCTTGCGGTTGCGGCGCACGACGACGAGCACGTCGACCGCGGCGAGCACCAGACCCGCGGCGACGGCGGCACGGAGCAGGGTCCCGGTGCCCTCCTCCGCCGCGTCGAGCACGGACGACAGCGGCAGCGAACCGCTCGTCATGAGGACGGGGACGAGCGACTGCACGGCGAACCACAGGACGAGCCCGACGACGGCGGTCTTCAGCAGTGCCTTCACGCCGTTCCAGAGCGCCTGGACGCCGAAGACCCGCTTGAACCCGGCGACCGGGTCGAAGTGGTCCGGCTGCGGGGCCATCCGCCGGAAGTGCACGCCGCCCTGCGCGACGGAGACCGCCGCGACGGCGACCGCGACGACGGCGAGCATCGGGCCGACGGTGCCGGCCACGGAGCCGAGCGCCTCGGACAGTGCCTGCCGGACCGCGGGGACGGTCGGGTCCGCGATGACGCGCTGCACGGCGTGGAGCTGCTGCTCCCCCGCACCCGCGGCGTTCCCGATCGCGGCGGGCATGACCAGCGCGGCCGTCGCGATGCCGACCCAGGCGCCGAGGTCCTGCGAGCGGCCGAGCTGCCCCTTGCGGTGCACCTCCTGCATCCGCTTCTGGGTGGCCTTCTCGGAGCGTTCGCCGCTCCCTCCGTCGGACACGTCGCCTCACCCCCGCCCGGTGATCGCGGCGACGGCGTCGCCGGTCAGGGACGACACGACGGCCGGCAGCGCCATGAAGAGCGCACCGGCGAACACGACGGTCAGCCCGATCTTGATCGGGAAGCCCATCTGGAACGCGTTGAGCGCCGGGGCGACGCGCGTGAGCAGCCCGAGGCCGACGTCGGCCAGGAACAGGACGACGACGAGCGGCCCCGCGATCTGCAGTGCGGCGAGGAACATCTGCCCGGCCGCCGCGACGAGCACCGAGGCGAAGCCGCCGACGGCGAAGGTGCCCGGCGAACCGTCGGCCGTGACGAGCGGCACCGCGTCGAACGACCGCACGAGCCCCGCGACGATGAGCTGGTACCCGCCGCTGGCGAAGAGCAGCGCGAGCGACGCCATCTGGAACAGCCGGGTGAACTGCGCGCCGTTGACCTGGGACTGCGGGTCGTACGCCTGGGCGAGGGTGAAGCCGCCGAACAGGTCGATGAGCCCGCCGGCGGACTGCACCGCGGCGAACACGAGGTACACGAGGAAGCCGAGGCCCAGCCCGACGACCAGCTGGGTGAGCAGGGCGAGCAGGAACCCACCGGTGTCGAGCGCGGTGTACCCGAGGCCGACCCGCGGTGCGACACCGATCGCCAGACCGAGCCCGAGGATCACCTTCACCGTGCCGGGGAACGCCTTGTAGGCGAACGGCGGCGCGATCACGAGGAAGGCGACGAGCCGGACCCCGGCGAGCATGGTGGCTTCGAGCCGGTCGGCGTCGATGGCGAGGTCCACGGCTACGTCCCGAGGAGCTTCGGGATCATGTCGAACGCGACGTGGGTGAACGCCACCATCTCGGCGATCATCCAGTTGCCGCAGACGACGAGCGCGATCGCGACGGCGACCGCCTTCGGCACGAACGAGAGCGTGACCTCCTGGATCTGCGTCACCGACTGGAAGAGCGAGATCGCGAAGCCGACCACGAGCGAGGTCACGAGCACGGGGGCCGCGAGCTTGCCGGCCACCAGGAGTGCCTGGAGGGTCAGGTCGATGACCGCCTGCTGGTTCATCAGCGCACCACCTGGTAGCTCTCGATGAGGGACGTGATGATGAGCCCCCAGCCGTCGACGAGGACGAACAGCAGGATCTTGAAGGGCAGCGAGATCATCACCGGCGGCAGCATCATCATGCCCATCGACATGAGCGCGGCGGAGACGACGAGGTCGATGACCAGGAACGGGATGAAGATGACGAAGCCGATGATGAAGGCGCTCCGCAGCTCCGAGATGACGAACGCCGGGATCACGGTCGTCATGGGCACGGCGTCGAGGTCCGTCGGGTTCGCCTGGCCGGCGGCGCGCGTGATGAGCGCGACGTCCTCCTCGCGCGTCTGGTGCAGCATGAACGTCCGCAGTGGCTTCGTGCCCACCTCGACCGCCTTCGCGAAGTCGATGTGGCCGGCGAGGTAGGGCTGCAGGGCGTCGTCGTTGATGTGCCCGAGCACCGGGGCCATCACGAACAGGGACAGGAAGAGCGCGAGCCCGGCGATGACCTGGTTCGGCGGGATCCCCTGCAGCCCGAGGGCGTTCCGGGTCATGGCGAGCACCACGAAGATCTTCGTGAACGACGTCATCATGAGCAGCAGGGCCGGTGCGACGCTGAGCAGCGTGATGCCGAGGAGCGTGACGATCGCCGAGGACGGCGCGCCGTCGGGCCCGTTCACGCTGACGCTGAAGTCACCGCTCGCGGGTGGGGTCGGGGCCGCCGGCGCGGTCGGCCCGGTGACGCCGACGGCGTGCGCGCCGGTGGTGGTCAGGAGGACGAGACCGGCGACCGTCGCCAGTCCCAGGACGACGAGGGTGGCGGTGCGGCCGGTCCGGAGCGCGGCCGTCACCCGGCCCGCCGGCCTCGGAGCGCGGCGGCGGCCTGCCGCCACGTGTCCGCGGAGAGCACGGAGCCCTGGAGCTGCTGCGCGGTCGGCACGACGGTCCGGGACGGACGACGCGCGGGACCGCGTGGACGCATCGGGAGCACGGGCGCGGCGTCGGCCGGGAGGCCCGTGGCGGCGTGGTCCTGTCGCTCGAGTTCCGCACGGAACGCGTCGGCGGACGGGGCCGCCACCGTGGTCGGCCCGGCGGAGGTCGGCTCGGCGGAGGTCGGCTCGGCGGACTCGGGTGCTGACACGACGGCGCGCGGGGCGGTCGGCAGTGCGACCGGCCCGGCGACGACGGTGAGCTCCGGCGCGGGGGTCGCACCACTCCGGAGCAGCGAGACGCTCTGCTCGGACACACCGAGCACGAGACGCTCCCCCTCGACGTCGACGACGACGACGCTCGCCTTGCCGCCGATGCCCTGGCGACCGACGACCTCGACCGCGGCGGAACGGCGGCTCCGGGCCTTCACCGCGGCTCCGAGACCGCCCTTCGTCGCACGGCGGTGCAGCACCCACATCAGCGCGAGCACGACGCTGAGCGACACGGCGACCCGGAGCGCCATCCAGAGGGTGTCCACGGGTCAGACCGCTTCGGCGACGTCGAGGATCCTGGTGATGCGGACGGCGTAGTCCTGGTCGACGACGACGACCTCGCCGTGGGCGATCAACCGGCCGTTGAGCAGCACGTCAGCGGGTGCTCCGGCGCTGCGGTCGAGCTCGACCACGGCGCCCGGCTCCATGCCGAGCACGTCGCGCACCGACATCCGGGTCCGACCGATCTCGACGGTCAGCGTCATCTCGACGTTGTTGATGCGACCGAGGTTCCCGGCGGGGACGGCGCCGGCGGCGAGCGGTGCCGAGACCGTGCCGTTCTCACGGACGCGCAGCGCGAACCAGCCGCCGGGGACCCCGCCCGCGGTGAGCTCGAAGACGACCGTCTCCGGGTCGGCGAACAGCGAGGCTGCCGACTCGCGACGGGCGTCACCGAGCACACCGACGCCGAGCACGGAGGCAGCGGCCTCGAGCGACGGGCGGAGCACGTCGGTGACGTCGACCAGGCCGGCGTCGGCGCCGCCCGCGGCGACGACCGCGCCGAGGTCGGTGAGGACCAGCGCGAGGTCCGCGGAGAGTCCGCCGACGAAGGACGCGACCACACCGTCGACGGCGGCCTCGAGGACGACCGGGGTCGCGCCTCCCGGCAGGGGCACGGCGGTCAGGGGTGCCGCCGTCGGGAGCTGCGCCGCGAGCGACTCGGCCGCGGTGGCGTGGAGGGTGGTGGTGGCGCTCATGCGTGCTGCTCCGGATCGGTGGTGGTGACGACGATGCCGGCCAGGCGCGAGCCGTTGGCGCCGACGGCGGCGGTGCCGACGGGTTCGCCGTCGACCGCGATGGTCAGGGGGCGGTGCTGCGGGTGCGGCAGCGGCAGGACGTCGCCGACGGCCAGCCGGAGCACCTGCGTGGGCAGCACGGCGGCGGGCGCGAAGTGCAGGCTGACGCCGACCGGGACGTTCGCGAGCTGGGCGTCGAGCAGGGCGCGGGCGTCGGCGGCCGAGACGCTCGTGGTGTCCTCGCCGAGTTGCGGCAGCACGGCCTCCGCCGGCAGGGCGAGCGTGCCGGGGGCGACGCGGTCGCCGACCCGGATCGAGAACGCGGCGACGATCATCAGGTCGCCCTTCTGCGCGGCCTGGGCGAACTGGCTGTTGAACTGGAAGCCACCGGTGGTGACCTCGTGCGCGAGGAGCCCGCCGAACGAGTAGCGGAGGTCGTCGAGGGCGTCCTCGACGATCTTCCGCACCAGCGCCTGCTCGATCGGCGTGAAGGTGCGCTCCGGTGTCGGCAGCGGCTTCGACGCGCCGAGCGCGTGCGACACCCACGTCAGGGCCGCGTCGAGCGGGACCTGCAGCACGCCCTTCGGCGCGGTGTCGGCGATCGGCAGCAGCACCATGCCGGTGAGGGCGGGCAGCGACGCGGCGTACTCGTCGTACGTCGTCATCGAGACCTGCTCGCAGGTCACCTGGCTGACGGCACGCACCTTCGCGGTGAGCTGCGTCCCCCACTGCCGCGCGAACGTCTCGAAGGCGAGCTCGAGCACCCGTGCGTGCTCGCGGGCGAGCGTCGACGGGCGCGCGAAGTCGTACACCTCGGGCGCGGGCAGGGTCTCGGTCACGGGTGCGTCTGTCGACCGGCGACGGGCAGGCGTCAGCGCTGTGCCCCGTTCTGGGGCGGCGGCGGACCCGGCGTCGGGGCGACCCGTGGCCGCTCGTCGGCGCTCGTCCTGCGGTCCGGTCCGCGCTGTGGTGCGGGCCCTGCCCGCCGGGGTCTACCCCTGTCGCGCTCCGTCCTGCGCCGTGGCGAGGGCGGGCATCAGCTCGCTGACGTCCTGGTCCTGGTTCGAGAGCACGACGATGTCGACCCGGCGGTTGAGGGTGTTGTCCGCGTCGCTCGCGCCCTTCGCGAGCGGGCGGCTCGACCCGAAGCCGACGCTCTGCACGTGGTCCGCCGGCATCCCGCCCCGTTCGACCAGGTCGCGGAGCACCCCGGTCGCGCGTGCGGCGCTGAGCTCCCAGTTCGTCGCGTACGGGGCGGTCGAGTTCCGCTGGTCGGCGTGGCCCTCGACGCTGACGTCGTGTCCGCTGGTCTTCAGGACCGGCGCGATCGCGTCCATGATGCGGCGGGCCTGGTCGGACAGGTCGGCGCTGTTCGTCGCGAAGTAGGTCTCGCTCCCGACGAGCCGGACCGTCAGGCCGCGGTCGTCGACGGCGAACTGCACCTTCGACGACTCCCCCGCCTGCTCGAGGTTGCCCTGGATGGCCGCCTCGATCGCCTTGAGGTCGTCGAGCTCCCGCTGGGCCGCCGCCAGGTCGGCCTTCGACGCGACCGGCGGCACCGCCGTCGACGCCGGGTCGACGTTCGTGTCGTCGGCGCCGGACGCGGCGGTCGAGTGGTCGGCGTCGGACTCGTCCGTCGCGTACCCCTTGCCGTCCTTCGTCACCTGGGACTTCGACACGATCGTGCCCGAGGCGGTGTCGACCTTGCCGGACTTCACCTCGCCGAACCCCGTCGCGAGCGAGTTCTTCAGCGCGATGTACTTCTCCTGGTCGACCGACGACATGGCGAAGAGCACGAGGAACATGCACATGAGCACCGTGATCATGTCCATGTACGACGCCATCCAGCGCTCGTCCGGGTGCTCGGCCTCGTCGTGGCCGCCCTTCTTCCGGCCGCGCCCGCGCCCGCGGGGGTTCGCGCTCACGGTCAGGCCGCCAGCTGCTGGTCGTCGGCGGTGGCCTTCGCGGTCTTCCCGTCCTTGCCGCCGGCACCGCGCGCTGCGGGCGGGACCATCGCGGTGAGGCGCTCACCGAGCAGTCGGGGTTGGCTGCCGGCCTGCACGGCGAGCAGGCCCTCCATCAGCAGGGTCTGCCGGTCGGCCTCGAGCTGCGCGAGCTTCCGGAGCTTGCCGCCGAAGGGCAGCCAGAGGAAGTTCGCGGTGAGCAGGCCCCAGAGCGTCGCGACGAACGCGCTCGCGATGAGCGGGCCGAGCTCGTCGGGCTTGCCGAGGTTCGCCAGCACGTGGGTCAGGGACACCACGGTGCCGATGATGCCGACGGTCGGGGCGAAGCCGCCCAGGCCCATGAAGAACGCACTGGCGCTCCGCATCGGTGCGGCGTTCGACTCGATCTCGTCCTCGAGCAGGATCCGGAGCTCGTCGCCGTCGGTGCCGTCCGCGATGTTCTGCAGGGCCTTCTTCATGAACGGGTCGTCGTGCTTGTCGGCCTCCTGCTCGAGCGCGAGCAGGCCGTTGGCGCGGGCCGTCTCGGCCAACCCGACCACGTCGTCGATGACCGTCTGCGGTGGGGTGACCTTGCCGGTGAACGCCTTCGGGACGGTCTTGAACGCGGCGAGGGCGTCCTTCATGGTGGTGCTCGCGACGCCGCAGCCGATGGTGGCGACGAAGACGAGGAGCATCGGCGCGGGCAGGAAGAGTCCCGCCATCTCGACGTGCTCCATCTGCGCCATCCCGAACAGGGCGCCGAAGGCGAGCAGGATGCCGACGATCGTTGCGATGTCCACGGTCAGCGCCCCCCGTCCTGGCTCCGGACGGCGTCGCGTCGTCCGTTGGTGACGAGCGGCGCGACGGGCGCGAGGACCGGCTGCGGTCCGGTCGCGTCCACCGCGGTGTCGGTGCCGTAGGCCATGCCGACGATCCGCGCGCGGTAGGCGGCGACGAGGCCGATGACGTCGGCCATGGACTCGCGCACGATGTACTTGGCGCCGTCGACCATGATGAGCGTCGTGTCCGGCGTCTCCTGGATGCGCTCCACGAGGTCGGGGTTGACAGCGAATGCGCTGCCGTTGAGTCGTGTGACGACGATCATGGCCCGTCCTGGTTCTCGATCGTCCCGCCGCCGTCCGTGGGGCGGGATGCAGACCCGTCCGTGGGTGTGCACCGGTCGTTATCGGCGACGGTCGCACCCCCGTTAGCCTGGCGTGGTGACCATCGTCGAGGACCTGCTCGCCGGGCCGCGGGGGCGGCGCCTCTGCTGGGAGGTCGTGCTCGGTACCGTCGGCGACCAGCCGGACGACGACACGCTCTTCTGGGCGTCCTACTGGACCTCCGTCCACCGCGGTGACGGCGTCTCGCTGTTCGGACCCGGAGCGTCCGAGCCGCGTCCGGCTCCGTCGGACGACGACGTGGTCACCGCCGTCGAGGCCCTGTTCGACGCTGCCGACCCCGCGTCGGCCACGCTCGACCAGGTGCTCGCGGCCCTCGGTCGCGTAGCGGAATCGGCGATGTGGTGGCAGGAGCCGGACGCCGAGGACGTCCTGCTCGGGACCGTCGTCCCGCGGTCGCTGCACGAGCGGATCGCCACGGCGGTGGCGGCTGCCCCAGGCGTGCAGGCGCTGTTCGCCACGGCCCCGGCTGCGGCTCCGGCTCCGGCTCCGCGACAGTGGACCGTCACCCCGGACACGTCCGGGTACGGCGGCGCCGTTCGCCGTGCCGCAGCGGTGCTCGCCGAGTGGCGGCGCGAGCTGCTGGACGAACGCTCCCACGGCCTGGGCGACCCGGTCACCGCGCCGATCAGCGGGACGTGGTGGACGACCCCTCCCGGCGGGCTCCTCGACACCACCACCGAACGCGACGGCCGCGGGCCACTCGGGTTGTGGGCGGTCGAGGACCACACCGGGTGGGAGCGCGCTGCGGTCGCCCCCGTTGCGGTCGATCCATCAGCGCGCATCGTGGTGGTCGACGACGCCGAGGACTGGGCCGCGCTCTGCCGTGCGGCACCGATCGACGTCACGGCCACGACCCGTCGCCACGACTGGTACCGGGCGACCGGTCGCGACGGCGCCTGGGTCGTGCCGGACTGGGCCGCGATCGCCGAGCGGTACGACGCAGTGCACCTGACCCTGCGGGGATGGCTTCGCGCCTCCGGTACCGCGATCCCGGTCGACGCGGACTCGGCCGACGGCACCGCGGACTCGGCCGACGGCACCGCGGACTCTGCCGACGGCACCCTGGACTCGGCAGAGGGCACCCTGCACTCGGCTGACGGCACCCCGGCGAGCGTCATCGCCGGGTGGACCCCCGACACGACGGTCTGGCTGCGCGACCCCCGACCCGCCCTCGGCCCCTCGACGATGTGGCGGTGGAGCGGCGAGGACCGCGGCTGGTTGCCGGCCTGAACTCTCATGGACGAGTTATTCCCGATCCGATCCTGGATGATCGCCGGGCGATGTCCCCTGTTTTATCTCATGAGCGTGTTACCGTGGCGACCATGTCCGACACCACCACCGTCGTCACGCCCGCCGAGCCGACCGGCACCGCGCCCGCCGCCGCTCCGCTGCGCGAGGTCGGCGCCCTCATCCGGGGCGCCCGCAAGGGCCGCAGCATGACCCAGACCCAGCTCGCCGAACGCGTCGGCACGAGCCAGAGCGCGATCAACCGCATCGAGCAGGGCGGACAGAACCTGTCGCTCGAGATGCTCACGCGCATCAGCGACGCGCTCGACCAGCAGATCGTCTCGATCGGCGGCGCCCCGCAGCGCGCCCACCTCCGGGTGCAGGGCGGTCGGAAGCTCAGCGGCTCCATCGCCGTGAACTCGAGCAAGAACGCCGCCGTCGCACTGCTCTGCGCGTCGCTGCTCAACCGCGGGGTCACCCGGCTGCACAAGGTGGCCCGCATCGTCGAGGTCGACCGCATCATCGACGTGCTCCGCAGCCTCGGGGCCACCGTCACGTGGTCGGAGGACGGCGAGGTCCTCGAGATCGTCGCCCCGTCGGACCTGCGACTGGACGCGATCGACGCCGACGCCGCCCGGCGCACCCGGAGCGTGCTCATGTTCCTCGGCCCGCTCAGCGGTCGCTACGGCTCGTTCCGTCTGCCCTACGCCGGCGGCTGCGACCTCGGCACCCGCACGGTCGAACCGCACCTCATCGCCCTGCGGCCGTTCGGCGTCGACGTCGAGGCGACCTCCGGCTGGTACGAGGTCGACGTGGCGAACACCGAGGTGCCGACGAAGTCGGTCGTGCTGACCGAGCGCGGTGACACCGTCACGGAGAACGCGATCCTCGCCGCGGCCGCCCGCGACGGCGTCACCACGATCCGCAACGCCAGCCCCAACTACATGGTGCAGGACCTCTGCTTCTTCCTCGAACTGCTCGGCGTGCAGGTCGAGGGCATCGGTTCGACGACGCTCCGCATCACCGGGAAGAGCCGTATCGACGAGGTCGTGGACTACTGGCCGAGCGAGGACCCGGTCGAGGCGATGAGCCTCCTGACCGCGGGGATCGTCACCGCGTCCACCCTCACGGTGACCCGAGCGCCGATCGAGTTCCTCGAGATCGAGCTCGCGACCCTCGCCGAGATGGGCCTGCGGTTCGACGTCAGCGAGGAGTACGCCGCCGCCAACGGTCGCACGCGCCTGGTCGACATCACGGTGCACCCGTCCGAGCTGCACGCGCCGATCGACAAGATCCACGCGATGCCGTTCCCGGGCCTCAACATCGACAACCTGCCGTTCTTCGTCGTCATCGCAGCGATGGCCGAGGGCACGACGCTCGTGCACGACTGGGTGTACGAGGGCCGGGCGATCCACCTGCTCGACCTCACCCGCCTCGGCGCGAGCGTCACCCTGCGCGACCCGCACCGCCTCGACGTGACCGGCCCGACGCACTTCTCCGGCGCCGAGGTCAGCTGCCCGCCCGCCCTGCGGCCCGCGGTCGTCATCCTGCTGGCGATGCTCGCCGCGAAGGGCGAGAGCGTCCTGCGCAACGTCGGCATCATCGCCCGCGGCTACGAGCAGCTGCAGGAGCGCCTCAACTCGCTCGGCGCGTCCATCGAGACGTTCCACGACTGACCCTCAGCACCGCCCGGGCGACCTCTCCGGTCACCGCACCCGACGGCCCGTCCCCGCAAGTGGGGACGGGCCGTCACCCGTTCCGGAGAACGCACCGGTGCCTCCGACGCGTCTGCCAGACGGGACGGATGCGCGATCCAGCCGACAGGTGCTGCATGGGGACATGGCCACGAGATCGCTCCTGACCGTCCCCCTCGTCCTCACCGTGGCGGCCGCCGCCGCCGCCGCGTGGGTCACCCTCGGCCCGGCAGCCGCCCTGGCCTTCGCCGCACTCGCCCTGCTCGAGATCGCGATGGCCGCGGACTCGTCGGTCCCGATGGCGGGCATCGCCGGTCGGCTGCACTCCCCCGCACGACGGCTCTTCCTGTCGCTCGGCATCGTCGCCGGAGTGCTCGCGATGCGCCTGCTCCTGCCACCCGCGGCCGTCGCCGTCGGCGGAGCGGCGGACCCCGCGTCCGCCGTCGACGAGGCCGTCTTCGCCCCCGGGTCCTTCTCGGCGCACCTCGCCGAGGTCCGTCCCGCACTGGCTGCCTTCGGCGCGGCCTTCATCTGGTTGGTCTTCGCCGAGTACCTGTTCAACACCGACCGCCTGTCACGGCGGTCCTGGCTGGGCGGTCTGGAGGCACGGCTCGCCCGGGTCGCGCGGCCGCGCGTCTGGTCCGTGGTCACCGCTGCGACCGGCGTGCTCGTCACGACCGTCCTGGTCGGACGCCACGACGCGTCGGCCCCTGACACGGTGCTGCCGGTCGCCGTCTGCGGCGCGGCCGGCGTCGGCGCGTACCTCGTGTCGAAGCGGATCGCCCGGTGGGCGCTGCGGGGCGTGGACGGCACGGACACCGGAGCGGTCGGAACGAGCGGCGCGTGGCGGGTCCACGCCTACGCCTCGACGGTGGTCTTCGAACGCGGGCTCGTCGTCTTCATGCTGTTCGAGATCCTCGACGGCGTGTACAGCCTGTCGGGGTCGGGCGTGCTCGGCGTGGACGGACTCGGTGCGCTCGAGCAGGCCGCACTCGCGGTCGCAGCCATCGCCGTCGGCGCGGTGTTCCTCGCCCGGACGACGTCGCGCCTGGACCAGGCGGCGACGCTCAAGCGCCTCCGGTACCTGAAGGCCGGGGCCGCGTACGTCCTCGGGGTCCTCGCGGTGCTGCTCTGGACGAGCCTGCTCGTGCCGGTCCCCGGGGTGGTCGTCGCCTGGTTCGGCACCGTCGTCATCGGTCTCGCGCTGGCCAGCTCGCTGCCGTGGCGGGCATGGGCGCGACGGTCCCGGCGGAGGACCCTGGCGGGCTGACGCGATCGCGGTCCGTGCCGCCCCTCACCGTTCAGGGGATCGGCACCGGCTCCCAGGAGACGAAGAGCTGCATCCGGAACGTCGGCGTCGTGTCCGACGGACGGAACCGCGAGCTGAGCGCCGCGGACATCCCGTCCGGCACGGGCACGTCGGTGCTCGCGCCCAGCCGCCCGCTCGTCTCCGTCCCGTCGATCGAGGGGACCGACTCGACCTTCTCCTGCAGCTCGTCCGCTCCGTTCGTCGGGAGGTCGGCCGACTCGAGCGCGTCCCGGTAGGCCGCGACCCCTGCGGCCGCACCGGAGGTCGTCGGTCCCTCGACCTGCAGGACGAACGACCGACCTGCCGGGGTGATGACCTCGCCGGAGGAGTCGGTGAGCCCGTCCGGGTAGTCGTCGACGGTGACGATCACCTCGCCGACCGGCAGGTCGACGACCCGGTCGCCCGGGAGGACGAAGCGTGCCGGTCGATCATCGGTGGAGCTGTAGGCGGCGACCGCGTTCCGGACCGGCGACTCGCCGTCGGTGTCGACGCCGAACGCCTCCACGCTCGGCGTGCCGGTGAGGTCCCAGACCTCCACGCCGTCCTCGAGGCGCATGGCGGTCGGGGTGGGGCCGTTGTGCTGCACGTCGGTCTCGCTTCGGTCGGGACGGGTGGAGGGGTCGGACTGGGCCCCCGGTGGCGGGCCGGCGCAGCCCGACAGCAGGGCGACGACCGCGGTGGCGACGACCGCTGCCGCGATCCCTGGGCGACGAGCGTTCAGTGCCATGCGAGCTCCGAGTCGTGGAGGTTGTCGAGGAGTTCCGGGATGCGGTTGTCGAGCCGACGTTGCCGGATCCGATCGGGGACCGACCCACCCACGAGTTCGCGGGCGCGGTCGGGGTCGTCCTGGACGAGCTGCTGCCACGCGGGCAGTGTGTCGCCCTCGATGTAGTCCCACCGGGTATCGAACTCCGAGATGTTCCCCTGGGGGATGTACCAGTGGTCCACCCAGCCCTGTGTGCCGGGGCTGAAGGGGTTCACGTCGACCGGTACGTCGATGCCGCCCTCGAACTGGCCGAGCGTCTTGGTTCCGGGGATGGACGCGTCGCCGACGATCCCCAACATCGTCGTGAGGGCCTCACCGGTCGGCTCGCGGTCGTGCATCTGCTGGTAGGCGCCCTGGATGGTGTCGCGCTGCTCGCGGAGCAGCAGGGTCTCGTTGCCCTGTGCGATGCGGTCCTGGTCCCCCGTGCGCCTGCCGGCGTCGATGTCCTGCCAGGCGGAGTACGTCTGCCGCTCCGACAGCGCGGCGTCGACCGGGTCGTCGTTCGCACCGCGGAGGAGCCCCGCGGCACGGAGCTCGTCGATGCTCGTCATGCCGCCGTCGAGGTAGGCCTCGTGCATCGTCGAAGCGTCCAGGAAGATGTCCTTCTGCATGCCGAGGAACGTGCGTTCGTAGAAGGCGATCTCGTCGTCGCCCATCCCGGCCAGCTGGTCGATGAGCGGTCGGACCGTCGGAGGTGCCAGCGGACGTGCCGTCTGGATGTGGTCGCGGAACGAGTGCAGGTCGAGGAAGCCCGCGGCGAAGTCCGGGCCGACCATGTTCGCCATGCCGGCCCACGTGAAGGCGGGATCGTCGAGGTACAGGCTCGCGTAGTACTCGTACGAGCCGGCGACCTGCGGCATCAGTGCGGGAGCTCCACGGTCCAGCTGCCACGTCGCCATGTCGATGCCGACCTTCTCGGCCGCACGGGTCACGTACATGCGTTGCAGCACGTCGGCGTACCGGGTCGGCGGCAGGTCGGCGGCGCGGGCCGCTCCGACGATCGCCGACAGCACCGTCGACGACGTCCCCCACGCGGGTGGATCCGCGACGAGCCGGTCGAGGACGTCCGGGTTCGCCGCCAGCCATGCCGCTCCGACCTCCGGATCCATGTGCGACAGGACCTCGAGGGGGTCGACACCCTCGGCGGAGAGGGCGGCGGCGACGACGAGGTCGAGGACCCGGTCGGTGAGGGTGCCGTTGCCCGCCTGCTCGAAGGCGCCAGCGACGTGCTCGATCCATCCTGCGTCCGCGTCGTTCTCGTCCACGAGGCGCCGAGCGCCGTCGACGAACCCCGGGCCGCCGGTCGGCACCCACGAACACGAGGCAACGAAGCGCGACCACGCGGTCCCGACCCGGTCCACCTCGGCGCGGAGCGCGGTGTCGGCCGCTCGGGCGTGCGTCACGAAGCTCCGGAGGTCGGTCGGGTCGGCGCTGCTCGTCGCGGATCCGGAGCCGGTCGAGGTCCTGATGCGCTGCGTGGGCGAGAACGCGACGGCGACCGTCGGGGGCTGCACGGGCGGCGCGGTCGGCCGCGGGTCGAAGAGCCCCTCCACCCCCGAGGCGATCCACTGCACCGCGTCGTCGTCCCGTCGTTCAGCGCGGTCCGCCTCACGCGCGTCCCAGGCCGCGACGTCGGCGAGCCGAGCGCGCTCCTCGGCGGCCAGCTGCGTGGCGAGCCGGACCTGCCGCGCCAGGTCGTCGAGCACCGACGCCAAGCGGGCTCGATCCTGGGCCTCGGTCGCGCACGCCTGTTGGAAGAGGCGTGCGTACGCGCCCCGGAACTCCTGCGACGCCGACTCTGCCGAGCTGCGTCTCCCTGCCCCCTGCTCAGCGAGGACCCGGTCTGCGTGTGATGCTGCCGTCACGAGTCCCTGCGCGGCGCCGTCGTCGAACTGTACCCCCATACAGGTGGAGCATAGCCGCCCTCCACCATCCGTGCCGGACCGATCGGGAAGGACGTGCAGCACGTCCGGCGTTGACTGACGCGTCGCAACGAATCCTGAGGAGACACGTGCTCGGTCCAGAACTGGTGGTGGCCCTCGGGCTCGCCATCGCCGTGACGGCTGCCGTCGCGGACCGCATCAGGATCGCGCCGCCCGTGCTCCTGCTCGTCATCGGCGCGCTGCTCGCCTTCGTCCCCACCTTCGGTCGGGTCGAACTGCCCGCCGAGGCCGTGCTGCTGCTGTTCCTCCCCGCACTGCTCTACTGGGAGAGCCTCACCACGTCGCTCCGGGAGATCCGCAAGAACCTGCGCGGCATCGTGTTGATGGGCACGCTGCTCGTCGTCGTGACCGCCGGCGTCGTGGCGACGCTCCTGCACCTGCTGGGCATGCCCTGGGGGCCGGCCTGGGTGCTCGGCGCAGCGGTCGCCCCGACCGACGCCACGGCCGTGGGTGTGCTCACGAAGATGCTGCCCCGCCGGAACGTCACGGTCCTCCGCGCGGAGAGCCTGGTGAACGACGGCACCACCCTGGTCGTGTACGGCATCGCGGTCGCCGTGACCGTCGGGACGCAGGAGCTCACGTTCTGGAACGTCTCCGGCATGCTCGTCCTGTCGTACGTCGGCGGGGTCGCGGCCGGACTCCTCGCCGCGTGGCTCGGCTCGCTCGTGCTCCGACGGGTCGACACGGTCGTGCTCGAGAACCTCGTCACGCTGCTCGTGCCGTTCGCGGCGTTCCTCGGCGCCGAGGCCGTCGGCGCGTCCGGGGTGCTCGCCGTCGTCGCCGCGGGCATCGTCGTGAGCCAGGTCGCTCCGAAGCTCGACCGGGCGGAGACCCGCCAGCAGGTCCGCGCCTTCTGGTCGTTCCTCACGTACCTGCTCAACGGTGCGCTGTTCGTGCTCGTCGGCATCGAGGCGATGGTCGCTGCCCGTGCCCTCGCCGCCCGTGAGCTGTGGAGCGGCGTCGGTCTCGTGCTCGCGGTCTCCGTCGTGCTCGTGCTCGTGCGGTTCGCCTTCGAGGGCACGATCGGAGGAACCGTCTGGCTCGTCACCCGGCGGTTCGGCGGCGAGCCGCGGGAGGGTCGACGCGACCGACTGGTGAGCGGCTTCGCCGGGTTCCGCGGTGCGGTCTCCCTGGCGATGGCGGTGGCGGTGCCGCGCACGCTCGAGTCCGGGGGCGCCTTCCCCGACCGCGACCTCATCGTGTTCGTCACCGCCGGCGTCGTCGTCGTGACCATCGTCGGCCAGGCACTCGTGCTCCCCGCCGTCCTGCGGCGCGCGGCGCTCCCCGAGGACGAGTCCGTCGGCGAGGAACGCCGCTACGCCGAGCGCACGGCGGTCGAGGAAGCGCTCGACGCGCTCCCCCGCCTGGCGCGCAGGGCAGGTGCCGACCGGGCGACGATCGACCGCGTCCGACGCGACCTGGAGGCCCACCTCGACATGATCCAGGCTCGGGAGGAGGACGACGAGGACCACCCGACGCTGCAGCGGCACGACGCGACGGTCGCGCTCGAGCTCGCCCTGGTCCGGCACAAGGCCGCCACCCTGCTGCGGCTGCGGGACGACGACGAGATCGACGACCTGGTGCTCCGGCAGGTGCGCGCGGGCTACGACGCCGAGGAGGCGCGGCTCGAGGGATCGACGCCGAGCTGAGCCCGCCCCGTGGGCGGTTGCTCGAGCGGCCCCGCCACGGGCACAGCGCCCGGCCCGAGCGCTGACGACACCCAGGGAGCCGCACCGGGCGTCGCCCAGACGAGGCCGTCGGCAGTGAAGGCGAGCACGTCGACGTCCCCGTCGGCGGTCAGTCGCCGGAGGTCGTCCTCGTCCCCGGCGACGACGGCCGTCGCGAGGACGTCCGCCGTCAGGACGTCGTCGGCGACGACGGTCGCCTGCACGAACACGGGCGCGCTCCGCCGCCAGATGTGCTCCCCGCGCTCCGCGGTTCCCGAGGTCGCGACCGCACGTCGGCTGCCGCCGAGCCGCACGACCCCGACGACGGTGTCCCGACGTCCGGGATCGACGACACCGACCGACCACGGCTCGTCGGGTCGGTGGGTGCCGCGGACGAGTACGTCGCCGCCGGCGCTGAGCATCCAGGCGTCCGTGCCGGTGTCGAGGACCTCCCCGGCGTCACGGATCGCGAGTGCTTTGACGACGCCGGACAGGTCGATCACCCCGTCCGGGCGGTGGGGCGTGAAGGCACCACCGGTCCGGTCCCGCCACGACAGGGCGAGCGCGTAGACGTCCCGGACCGCGGTCGGCGCATCGGACAGCCGGAGCGACCCGGCGGCGATGCGGCTCAGCACCGAAGCGGGGTCCCAGAGGCTGTAGCGGTGGTCGTACCCGGCGAACACGGCGCGGACCGCGGACGCGGCCTCCGGAGTGGCACCGCGGAGGCTCACGACGGTCCCCATCGTCTCGAACGTCAGGACGCTCACAGGCCGGCCTGGTCGATCGCGGACTGCAACGACGTGGTGTAGCCCCCGCTCGTGAACGTCGCGCCGCTCACCGCCTGGATCTGCGCCGACTGGGTCTGCAGGGCCTCCTGCCGGAGGATCGGGGCGGCCTGCTGGCTGATCGCGACGGAGCGGCCGTCCCGGTCGGTCAGGTGCAGGGGGGTCACGTCGGTGATCTTCCCGTCGGCGACGGTGATCTGCACCTGGACCTCGCCGTACTGCGTCTGCGCCGCGGCACCGGTGAAGGTCCCGGAGTCGGACGCGCCGGACGAGCCGGATGCAGACGAGCCGGACGCCGACGAGCCGGTGCCGGACGGTCCCGGCGACGCCGACGAGCCGGAGGTCCCGCCCGAGCCGGCGCTGCCGGACGACCCGCTCCCCGACGTCGTGCCCTGCGCCGGTGTCGTCACGGCCGGCTGTCCGCCGAGCTGCCACCCGATGGCGAGCACCGCCACCGAGGACAGGACGCCGCCGACGACCACCCGGGCCCTCACGACCCGAACCGTTCCTGGTGGATCTGGTGCTCCGGGACGCCGGCGAGCCGGGCCTCCCGCACCACCAGGTCGGACCACGCCTGCGGCCCGCAGACGTAGAGGTCGGACTCGAGCAACCGCGGGAACACCGACCGCAGGCTGACCCCACGACGGAGGTCGTCCTCCGTCATCCAGCTCTCCTGCGACCTCGCGCGGTGCCCGACCACGGCGAAGAGGGTGCTCCCGGTCGCCGCAGCGAGCTCCGCGGTCTCCTGCCACAGGTACTGCTGCTCGGCGTCGGTCCCCCGCAGGAGCACCGTGGCCTCGCCGGGACGCAGGTCGGTGTCCTCGAGCAGCGCGCGGACCGGCGTGATCCCGATGCCCGATGCGACGAGGGCGAGGTACGGGGCCGTGCGGGCCCGGGTCGTGAACAGGCCGTAGGGGCCCTCGAGGGACACCGCGGTACCCGGCCGGATCCGCCCGAGGCGCGCGGACCCCGCTCCGAGGTCGCGCACGGTGATCCGGGCACGCTCTCGTCCGGGCACGGCCGAGAACGACACCGGGTGGGCGTGCCACCAGGTCCGCGCGGACCAGAACCGCCAGACGCCGTACTGGCCGCCGCGGGCACCCAGCCGGTCGAGGTCGCGGCCCGCCAGGTGGATCGACACGACTCCGGGAGCGATCGGCTCCACCGCCACCACCCGGATGCGGTGCCGCAGGCTCACGACCACCGGTCGGACGAAGCGGTGGACGACGACGAGACCGAGCGCGACGGCGTACGCGGCGATCCAGTACACCCGCTGCCAGGTGCCCTGCCCGAGCACGCTGCCGACGCTGAGCATGTGCGGCAACGCGACGAGGACGGCGGCGTAGCTGAGCAGGTGGACGACGTGCCACGCCTCGTACGGCAGTCGACGCCGGACCGCGACGAGGGACGACACCACGACCGCGACGAACAGCCCCAGGGCGAGGTACGCGAGCGGCATGTCCGGCGTGGAGAAGAGCGAGACGGTCTCGGCGATCGGGCCGGTACCCGACGACGCGCCGTAGCCCAGCGTCAGCAGCACGCCGTGTGCCAGCAGCAGGTACAGCACGGGCTCGCCGAGCGACCGGTGCACCGCGATCGCCTTGTCCTGGCCGAACACGCGGTCGATCAGCGGCACGCGCGCGGCGAGCACGAGCATCACGAGCACCAGGTCGGTCGCGACCAGACCGGCGACGATCCCGGTGTCGGTGAGCACGCCGCCGACGCCCGAGACCGAGTGCGATCCCGGCGAGGCCAGCCAGAGCGCGACGGCGACGGCGGCGGACGCCCACGCGAGGACACCGAGCAGGTCGGTGACCGCAGCACGGCCGCGACCGGATCGGCGACGGCGCCGGGCGGCGACCTCGAGGGGCTCCGCGGGCGGTGCCGGGAAGTGCCGCGGCGGAGCCGCCGCGGCACGTCGGGTGGGGCGAGCGGTGTCGATCATCGTCTCGTTCCTCTCCAGCAGGTGATCGGGTGACGTTCAGCATCGACACCGGTCCCATGAAGCAGCCCGGAACGACGGCCCTGCTTCGTTCGAGACCTCGAACGAAGCAGGGCCGTCCCCGGGCCTCAGCGCGCGGGCAGTCGCACCACCGCGACGGCGCCGCCGCCGGGTGCGTTCGCAAGCGTGGCCTCCCCGCCCGCCCGCTCGGCGAGCCCTCGGACGAGCGCCAGGCCCAGTCCGCTGCCACCGAGGACGGCCCGCCGTGCGTCGTCGGCACGGGTGAAGCGGTCGAACGCACGCGGGAGGAAGTCCTCCGGCACACCGGGACCGTCGTCACGGACGACCAGCTGCAGTGCGCGGTCCTCCTGCCGGACCAACGTGATGCCGACCTCGACGTCCGGAGCGCCCGCGGCGATCGCGTTCGCGACGAGGTTGTCGACGACCCGTCCGAACGCCGCGGGGGTGATGCCGTACCGTTCGGCACCGTCGGGCACGTCCACGGTGAAGTCGACCCCGCTGGTCCCCCCGAGCGCCCGAGCCCGGTCGACACTGCCCATCAGCTCCGTCACGAGCTCCGCTGCGGTGGTCGACGGCGTGGCCTGCGTCTCGTCGAGCCGGCTCAGCTCGAGCATGGTGTCGGCGAGTGCGGTGAGACGCGCGGCGTCGGACTCGGCGGCCGCCAGCTCCCGCTCGAGCGCGGCGGCGTCACCGGACGACCGGTGCGCGAGCTCGAGTCGTGCCGTCAGTGCCGCGAGCGGCGTCCGGAGTTCGTGGCTGGCGTCGGACACCATCCGTCGTTCGCGGACCGCGTTCTCGCGTTGCCGGTCGATGAAGGCGTTGAGGGTCCTCGCGAGGTCGGCGAGCTCGTCCTCCGACGGGCCGACGGGCAGGTGCCCGGTCGCGTCCCCGCCGCTGAGCGCCTCGGCGGTCCGACGCATCCGCGCGACGGGTCGGAGCGCGACGGTCGAGAGCAGCCAGGCGGCGAGGCCCGATGCGACGAGCGCGAGCAGGGTCCCCACGACGAGCGAGCGGTCGACGCGTTCGACCGTCTCGTGCCCGGCACGGCCGTCCTGCGCAGCCCACACGACGAACCGTCCGTCGGCGCTCGCGACCGGTGTGCCGACGAGCGTCGCGCTGCGGTGCCCGTCGCCGAGCCGGAGCGTCGTGGTCGATCGTGGGACGCCGTCCGGGAGCGACCGGCGGAGGTCGTCCGGCAGCGTGTCGACGATCCACTCGCCGGTCGAGGAGCGGATCCCCACGAGGACGCCGTCGGCCGGTCGGTCGGGCGCCTCACCCGGGTTGTCCCGGAGGTCGGCGACGAACGGCGCCGCGTCGCCGACGGCGAGGGACCGGTCGGTCTCCAGCGTGGCCTGCCGCACCTCGGCGTGCAGCACGAGCGCGACCAGGGAGAGCACGACCGCGCCGACGAGCACGCTCCCGATCGTGATGCGCGCGCGGACGGACAGCCGCCGCATGAGCCTCACGGACGGGACACGACGTCGAGCGCGTAGCCGACGCCCCGCACGGTCCGGATGGCCACGTCGGCGCCCGAGGCGTGCAGCTTCTTCCGCACGTAGCTGACGTACTGGTCGACGATCGTGGGGTCGAAGTGCTCGGCGCTCCCCCACACCTCACGCAGCACCTCCGCCCGGGACCGGGTCTCCGGCGCCCCCTGCACCAGGTACCGCAACAGCGAGAACTCCTTCACGCTGAGGGGCAGGTCCCGGCCCGCCACGGTCGCCCGGACGGTCACGGTGTCGAGTCGGACGGCGCCGGCCTGCACGACGGTCACGGCACCGGCGGACCTGCGGCGGAGCTGCGCCCGGATCCGGGCGTTGAGCTCGGCGATCGCGAAGGGCTTCGTGAGGTAGTCGTCCGCGCCGGCGTCGAGCCCGAAGACCCGGTCGTCGACGGCATCCCGCGCGGTGACGAGGATCACCGGGAAGTCCTGGCCCGTCTCGCGCAACCGACGACACACCTCGAACCCGGTCATCTCGGGGAGCATGACGTCGATCGCCGCCGCGTCGAACGACCGCGCGGCCGCAGCCACGAGCGCGGCGACGCCGTCGGTGACCACCGTGACCGCGTGCCCCTCGCCGACCAGTCCACGCTCGACGAGCGCGCCCATCGCCGGGTCGTCCTCGACCACCAGGATCTCCGCCACGTGCACCTCCGTTGCGACGATCATGCACGACGGACGCCGTCAGGAGGTCGGGACCTGCCCTGCCCGGAGCATCGCGCGCTCGAGCAGTTCGAGGTCGATGCCGACGTGCCGACGTGCGAGCACCCCCGCGTCGACCGACCGCCCGGCGCAGACGGCGTCGACGAGCCCCTCGTGCTCGAGCAGGGCACGGTGCTCCATCTCGGCCATGCCCTCGGCGGTGCCCCAGAGGTGTGCGGGCGCCGCGATCGACACCTGCGACTCGAGGTCGGCGAGCGCCGCTGCGAGCACGGCGTTGCCGGCGGCGTCGATGATCGCTCGGTGCAGCACCGCGTCCGCCTGCTGCTTCTCGAGCCCGGACGCGGCGGCGCGGAAGTCCTCGAGCCGGGTGCGCAGCGTCGTCCGGCCGTCGTCGGTGATCCGCTCGGCCGCTGCGGTGGCGAGTGCGCCGTGCAGCAGGGCGATCGCGTCGGTGGTGTCGCGGATGCCTGCCCAGCGGGCGAGCAGGGTCCGGGCGACGGCGTCGGAGGACGAGTCCGGCCACTGCGAACGGACGAAGGTCCCGCCGCCCCGTCCTCGACGTGTCTCGAGCAGGCCGCGGTCGACCAGTCGCGCGAGGGCCGCGCGGACGGTCACGCGTCCGACACCGAGGAGCACGGCGAGCTCACGCTCGGGCGGCAGCCGGGAGGCGGGCAGGTACTCCCCGACGGCCACGGCGGTGACGAGCCGGTCCTCGACCTCGTCGACACGGGTCTCCGTCGCGCGATCTGGCACTCGGCCCCCTCCTTGCGTTTCGTCCACGTTAAAGGACGAGAAAAGGTATTGCAGAGAACCTTTGCCCGGTCCATGCTGTGCGTCATGTCCCGCATCACCGAAGGCACGATGCCGTTCCAGGACGGCGAGACCTGGTACCGCGTCACCGAACCCGACGCCCCGACCCCCGGTGCGCTCCCGCTCGTGGTCCTGCACGGCGGCCCCGGCATGGCGCACGACTACCTCCGGAACCTCGGGGCGCTGGCCGACGAGACCGGTCGCACCGTCCTGCACCACGACCAGTTCGGCTGCGGCCGCAGCTCCCACCGACCCGACGCCCCGACGGAGTACTGGACCCCGCAGCTCTTCGTGGACGAGTACGCGGCCCTCGTGGACCACCTCGGTCTCGGCGACCACCACGTGCTCGGCCAGTCGTGGGGCGGCATGCTCGGATCCGAGATCGCGGTCCGGCAGCCGGAGGGGCTCCGCTCCCTGGCCGTCTGCAACTCCCCCGCGTCGATGCAGCTCTGGGTCGAGGGCGCCGCCGAACTCCGCGCGCAGCTGCCCGAGGACGTGCAGGCGGCCCTGACGCGGCACGAGCATGCCGGCACCGTCGACGACCCTGAGTACCTCGCCGCCACGCAGGTGTTCTACGAGCGCCACGTGTGCCGCGTCGTCCCCATGCCCCAGGACTTCGTCGACTCCGAGACCCAGATGGAGCAGGAGCCGACGGTGTACCACACCATGAACGGGCCGAACGAGTTCCACGTCGTCGGCACGATGCGCGACTGGACCGTCGTCGACCGGCTCGACCGCGTGGCGGTCCCGACCCTCGTCGTCGCCGGCGAGCACGACGAGGCGACGCCCGCCACGTGGCAGCCCTTCGTCGAGCGCATCGCCGACGTCCGCCAGCACGTCTTCCCCGGTGCGAGCCACTGCTCGCACCTGGAGCAGCCCGAGGAGTTCCGCCGCGTGGTCGCGGCGTTCCTCGCCGAGCACGACGACCAGCCCACCGGCTGAGGCGACCAGCCAGCCGGCCGGGAGGCGCGCACCCAACCCCGCCACGCGCCTCCCGGCCGACACTCCACCGGACCCGACCGGCGTGCCCACCCAGCCACACGCCCGGCGTCCGTCATCCCCCTCCCACGCACCGTCTCCCCGAACGGAACCACGATGTCGCAGCAGCACAGCGAGCTCTCTGCACAGCAGCAGCTCGAGGCCTACGGCTACAAGCAGGAGCTCAAGCGCTCCGTCTCCACCACCGACCTGCTCGTCTACGGGCTCGTCTTCATGGTGCCGATCGCCCCGTGGGCGATCTTCGGCACCGTCTACAACGCCTCGAGCGGCATGGTGCCGCTCGTCTACCTGGTCGGCCTCGTCGCGATGATCTTCACCGCGCTCGCGTACGCGCAGATGGCGAAGTCGATCCCCCTCGCCGGCAGCGTGTTCTCGTACGTCGGTCGCGGCATCCACCCCACCGCCGGGTTCTTCGCGGGCTGGGCGATCCTGCTCGACTACCTGCTCGTCCCGACGCTGCTCTACGTGTTCGCGGCCGAGAGCATGGTCGGCATCTTCCCCGGCACGCCACGCTGGCTCTGGGCGCTCGTGTTCGTCGCGATCAACACCGTGATCAACCTGCTCGGTGTCTCGTCCCTCAAGCTCGCGAACCGCATCTTCCTGCTCATCGAGCTCGTCTTCGTGGCGATCTTCGTCGTCATCGCGATCGTCGCGTTGACCGGCGGGACCGTGCCCGGCGCCTCGTTCAGCACCGACCAGGTGTGGGACCCGTCGAAGGTGTCCGCACCGCTCATCGCGAGCGCCCTGTCGATCGCCGTGCTGAGCTTCCTCGGCTTCGACGGCATCTCGACGCTGTCCGAGGAGTCGACCGGTCGCCGCGGTGGCGCCGGACTCGCGATGGTCCTGGCACTCGTCATCGTCGCGTTCCTGTTCGTGCTGCAGACGTGGCTCGCGTCAGCGCTGGCGGGCGGTCGTGCCTCGTTCCCGGAGGGCGAGGCCGGGAACGCGTTCTTCACCATCGTCGAGCAGGCCTCCTCGAGCGGGTGGGCCACCGCGTTCTTCGCCGTCAACGTGCTCGCCGTCGGCATCGCGAACGCCATGGCCGCCCAGGCCGCGACGAGTCGCCTGCTCTTCTCGATGAGCCGCGACCGGCAGCTGCCCGCGTTCCTGCACAAGCTGAACGGCAGGCTCGTTCCGCAGAACGCGATCATCGTCGTCTCCGTGCTCTCCGCGATCCTCGTGCTGTTCTTCGTCGGGCAGATCGACACCATCTCGTCGCTCGTGAACTTCGGCGCGCTGTTCGGCTTCATGCTCCTGCACGTGTCGGTCTTCGTGCACCACGTCGTGAAGGGGAGGTCCCGCAACTGGCTACTGCACCTCGTCGTGCCGCTCGTCGGCTTCCTGATCATCGGGTACGTCCTGCTCAACGCCGCCGTCGAGGCGAAGGTGGGCGGCATCGTCTGGCTCGTCGTCGGCGCCGCGGTGTTCCTCTACTACCGGCGGACCGGCCGCTCGACCGAGGTCGGGTCGGAGGAGCCCGGCACACTGGGCGAGGGGTCCGTCGGCGGCCTCGACACCACCACCACGGAGAAGGGCCAGCGATGACCACCCCCGACCACTTCCTGCCGAGCACCCTGGGGCGGCCCGGGTTCGCCGCCGACCGGGAGCCCGTGCTCCGGATCACCCCGGGCACCGGCGAGACGATCGGCTTCGAGACCACGGACGCCGTCTACGCCGAACTCGACGAGCACCACGACCTGGCGCAGCTGCAGGCACCGATCAACCCGGTCACCGGCCCCGTCTGGGTCGAGGGTGCCGAGCCCGGTGACGTGCTCGCGGTGCACATCCACGACATCCAGCTCACGACCCACGGGTGGTCGGTGTCGCTCCCGGGATCGGGCGCGCTCCAGCACGTCATGCCCGAGGGCGTCTTCGCCCGCCGCTGCCCGATCGAGGACGGCGTGGTGCACGTCACCGACCGGCACGCCTTCCCGGTCCGACCGATGATCGGCTGCATCGGCGTCGCACCGGCATCGGGGACGAACTCGACGATCATGCCGGCGTACGCCGAGGGCGGGAACATGGACGTCACCGAGGCGCGTCCCGGCTCGACCGTGTACCTGCCGGTCCGGGTGCCCGGTGCCCTGCTGTCGATCGGGGACATCCACGCGATCATGGCCGAGGGCGAGTCGTCCTTCGTCGCGATCGAGGCGCAGGGCACCGCGATCGTCTCCGTCGACCTCGTACAGGGCGGTCGGCCGATCCGTGCGCCGCGCATCGAGACCGCCGACGAGTGGCTCTTCGTCGGGCTCGGCGACCCCGTGCAGGAGAGTGTCCGACGCGGCTACGAGGACGCGTTCGCGTTCCTCGTCGAGGACCACGGGTGGACGGCCGAGGACGCCTACGCGGTGCTCAGCGCGGTCGGCGACTCGAAGCTCGGCGGGCCGACCGGTTCCGGCGACCCGGACCCGCTGCACCCGTTCGCAGCGGTCGGGGCGGTGACCCTGCACCGGGTGCCGAAGGCGGTCCTGTAGCGGACGACGGACGGGAGGCGCAGGGCGGGGCCGCCACGGGCCTCCCGTCCGGTGGTCCCCGCGGCATCAGCGGTGGGTCCCACGCCGCTGGGCGACCTCGCCGGACCGCGGTCGGCCTGCGGCCCGCGCCGCGGGCTCGGGCATCGCCCGCCACACCTGTCCCCAGACCTGCTCGTACTCGACGCGGGACACCTGCCCGCGACGGACGGCGTCCTCGACCAGGCAGAGCAGGTCGAGCGAGGCCTCGAGGAGCCGGACGTCGCCGTGCACCTCCGGCTGACCGTTGCCGTGGAACACCGTGATCGTCAAGCGTCTGACCCCGGGACGCACGCGACGGGTCACCCTGGTGAGCAGGACGGGACCGGCGGCGTAGAGCAGGACGGCGACGACGAGGCCGACCGCCGGCACGCGGTGCAGCGCCACGACGAGTGCGACCGCTACGAGTGCGCCGGCCGCACCCCAGACCTGGAGCGCTCGGAGCAGCAGGAGCTCGCCCGCGGTGGTCCCCGGTGCGTGCACCTCGAGCGTCCGGCCGCTCCACAGTGCGCGGGAGACGGGCTGCACGGTGCAGCGCCCCCAGGGGTGCCAGCCGGTCCGTCGGGTGCGGTGCGCGTGTCGGTCTCGATCTCGGTCCGGGTGCTCGTCCACGTCGTCCACCCTGCGACGGACCGACCAGGACCGCACCGGTCCTCACGGTCTCCTGACGCTGCGGACCGGTTCCCGTGCACCGACCTGACGCTGCCCGTCGCCCGCTACCGTTGCCGGATGGACGACCACGCCCTCGCCGCCGCCCTCGTGACCGATGCCGCGCGCCTCGCGGCCGACATGCGACGGGACGGGACCGACGCGGAGCGGAAGACCTCGGCCGCCGACCTCGTCACGGCCGCCGACCGCGCCGCCGAGGACCTGGTCCGTCGGATGCTGCTCGAGCACCGTCCGGACGACGGGGTGCTCGGCGAGGAGGGCGCCCGGTCCGAGGCGACCCACGGACGCCGGTGGACCGTCGACCCGATCGACGGGACGTTCAACTACGTCGCCGGCCTGCCCGCGTGGTGCAGCGCGGTGTCGCTCGAGGTCGACGGCGTGCTCCGGGTCGGTGCGGTCCGTCGTCCGCTCGCCGACGAGACGTGGGTGGCGTCGGACGGGGTGACGACCCGTGACGGCGAGGCCGTGCCGCCGGTGCAGGACGTGACCCTCGCCGCGACGAGCGTGGCGACCTTCCTCAACAGCTCGCACCTGCGCGCCGCCGAGGCGGCGCCCATGACGGCGCTCCTGGCAGCGGCGGCAACGGTCCGGATCAGCGGGTCGGGGTCCTGCGACCTGGTGGACGTCGCAGCGGGCCGCATCGGCCTCTGGGTGCAGACCGACTGCGCCGACTGGGACTGGCTCCCGGGGCGGGCGCTCGTCGACGGCGCCGGTGGCGCGGCCACCGTCGTCCGGGCCCACGGGCACGACTGGCACCTCGCCGGAGCCCCGACCGCGGTGCGCGAGGCCGCCGAGCTGCTCGGCGCCTGAGCAGCACCCTGCGCGGAGGGGCGGCACTGCCCGAAGCCGCCTCCTCCGCACCGCCCGGTGCACGTCGTCGTGCACCGGGCGCGTCCTCGGTGGTACCCCCACCGAGACGTCCGGCCGTCAGGCCGTGGCCTGCAGGCGGTCCTGCTCGTCGACCGCGATCTCCACCGTGCCGGACGCGGACGGTCGGCCGAGCGCACGGTGCTCCCAGCCGGCCGCGCGGTACGCGTCCGCGTCGAGCGCGTGCCGGCCGTCGACGATGCGTCGGTGGTGGACGAGCGCGCCGAGGTCGTGCGGGTCCACCGTGCGGAACTGCTCCCACTCGGTCAGCAGCACGACCACGTCCGCATCGATCACCGCCGCGGTGAGCGACGGCGCGTACCGCAGGGTCGGGTAGGCGCGCGCGGCGTTCTCCATCGCCTCGGGGTCGTACACGGTGACGACGGCACCCGCCTCGTCGAGCATCCGTGCGACGTCGAGCGCCGGCGCATCGCGGATGTCGTCGGAGTTCGGCTTGAACGCCGCGCCGAGCGCCGCGATCCGCTTGCCCGCCAGGTCCCCCTCCGCCATCTCCGTGACCAGGTCGACGGTCCGCTGGCGGCGGCGCAGGTTGATCGCGTCGACCTCGTCGAGGAAGCGGACCGCCTGGCCGACACCGAGCTCCTGCGCCCGGGCCGAGAACGCGCGGATGTCCTTCGGCAGGCACCCGCCACCGAAGCCGAGGCCGGGCTTGAGGAAGCGGCCGCCGATGCGGGTGTCGTGGGACAGGGCGCCCGCCAGGACGCTGACGTCCGCACCGGCCGCCTCGCAGACTTCCGCCATCGCGTTGATGAAGGAGATCTTCGTCGCGAGGAACGAGTTGGCGGCCACCTTGACGAGTTCCGCCGTCGGCAGGTCGGCCACGACCAGCGGCGTCCCCTCGTCGAGGACCGGGCGGAAGGCTGCACGCAGCTGCGCCTCGGCCCACGCCGTCTGCACGCCGAAGACGAGCCGGTCGGGGTGCAGCGTGTCCTGCACGGCGTAGCCCTCGCGGAGGAACTCCGGGTTCCAGGCGACCTCGACCTCGGTCCCGGCGGGGGCGACCTCCGCGACGAGCGCGGCGAGCCGTTCGGCGGTCCCGACCGGCACGGTCGACTTCCCGACGACGAGCGCGCGGCGGTCGATGTGCATCGCGAGCTCGCGGAAGGCGGAGTCGACGTACGTCATGTCGGCGGCGTGCGACCCCCGCTGCTGGGGCGTGCCCACGCAGACGAAGTGGACGTCGCCGAACTCGGCGGCCTCGCGCAGTGACGAGGTGAACCGCAGCCGACCGGACGCCAGGGCCTGCGCGAGCTGCTCGGGCAGGCCGGGCTCGTGGAAGGGCACCCGGCCGGACATCAGCGCCTCGACCTTGGCGGGGTCGACGTCGACGCCGAGGACCTCGTACCCGAGGACGGCCATCGAGACGGCGTGGGTGGCGCCGAGGTACCCCGTGCCGATGACGGTCAGGCGGGGCTGGTGGGCGACCGGCGGCATCGCGGTGTCGGGGATGGGTGTGACGGAAGCAGACATGGGAAGGGCTCGCTCTCGGGTCGCGAAGGGTGGGTGGTGACGGACCGCGGTGGCCGTCGGGTGTCAGTCGGTGCAGGCCGTGGTGCTGAACTCGTTCGAGCCGACCACGGTGTTGTCGCAGGAGACGGTGTTGCCCTCGACGGGTCGGAGGGCGAACGCGACGCCGTCGGTGTTGCCGAGGTCGACGCGGTTGTCGGTGAAGGTGTTGTCGGTCCCCCAGCCGGACAGCAGTTCGTGGGTCTGGAAGCCGTCGAGCGGTGAGCGGACGCCCCGGTTCCCGGTGACGGTCCACCCGTTCCCCTTGACGTCCACCCACGAGTCGGCGTGGTTCTCGCCCTGCATCCCGACACCGTCGAAGGAGTTGTCGGAGAGGGTGCCTCCGGTCGTCCCCTCCTTGATGTCGACGTTCTCGGCAGCGGTGTCGGCGATGGTGTTGCCCGTGACGACGTTTCGGTCGCTGCGGTCCTCACGGCAGTCCGAGACCTTGCACCAGTTGCTCTTCGAGGAGCCGATGTAGATGCCCTCGCCGAACTGCGGCTTCCGGAGACCGGTCCTGCTGACGCTGTTGCCGCGGACGGTGTTGTCGCTGCTGTCGGCGCGCAGGTGGATCCCCTCGTCACCGATGTCGGTGACCGTGAGGCCGTCGACCGTCGAGTGCTGGACGTCGTCGAACATGACGCCCTTCTGCCCGTTGCGGACCGTGAACCCCTCGAGCCGCCAGTAGGACGCGCCGTCGAGGTGCAGGACGTACCCGCCCTCCACGTCGCCGCCGTCGAGCACGGCGTCACGCGGGCCGCACAGCGTCACGGGTGCGTCCGACGTCCCGGCCGCGGAGGCCTCGAACCGGCCGGTGTACGTGCCGGACGCGAGCCGGATCACGGCCCCTGCTCGAGCGTCGTCGAGTGCCTTCTCCAGCGCCTTCGCCGTGCTGACCGTCGTCGTCGCGGCGGCCTCGCACCGGGCCGTGTCGACCGGGGAGGCCTGTCCCGTCCCGGCGTCGGGCGATCCCGTCGCGGTCGCGTCGGGCGTCGCACGGGTGTCCGGGACACCGTTCGGCGTCGCGGCCGGGGTCTGCTCGACGCTCGGCGTCGGCCGGGGGCGAGCGGCCTGCTCGTCCCCCCGGTCCGCACCGCTCGTGGCGGCCCACACACCGCCGACCACCAGCGCTCCGACCGCCAGGCCCGCTGCGCCGACGACGAGGTGTGACCGCAGGCGACGGGGTCGTCGCGTCACCGGTCAGCTCCCCGAGGGTGCGACCGCACCCGGCTCGGCAGCGTGCGTGCCGCGGCCCGCCACGGGCGGGAGACCGAGCGAGGCCGGGTCCACCGCGCCGCGGGTGTAGCTGGACAGCGGTGCCTGCTTCGCGTACGGCAGCTCGCGCTGTCCCCGACGTCGACGTCGTGTCCCGCCGATCGCCGCGACCAGCACCACCGTCAGCAGCAGGAGCCACAGCACCGTCAACGGTTGGAACACCGCGCGCAGGGTGACGAGGAACGGTTTCGTCGACTGCCACTCGACGGTCGTGTTGCCCTGCTGGGCGGCTCCGTCGGACCGGGCGAGGTCGATCGCGCTCGGCCCGCGACCGTCCACCGTGTTGTTCTCGACGGCCGTGCCACCCACCGCCCCGACCATCGTGACCCCGTGCACGCGGGCATCGTCGATCGCGTTGTTCGTCACCGACGAGGACGCGCTGTCCCGGACGTACACGCCGATGTCCGCGCCGTCGACCGAGTTCTCGGAGACCTCGGTGCGACTGGGCCCGTCGAGGACGGCGATGCCGTTCTGCGACGAGTCCTTGACCACGTTGTTGCGGACGACCACGTCGTCGGCGTCGTGCCGGACGACGATGCCCATCTCGTTGCGTGCGACCGTCGACCCGCTGATCCGGACGTTCTTCCCGCCGATCACCTCGATGCCGTAGCGCCCGTTGCCCGAGCTGTTGCTGTCCGAGAGCGCGTTGTTGCCGTAGGTCGTCGTCGGCATGCCGGCCGCGTTCGGCCCCGCCGCGAGCCCGCTGCCGTTCAGCGTGATCCCGTTGCGACCGTTGTCCGAGGCGGTCACCTGGCTGAGGACGATGCCGGTCGACGCCCGCGTCATCTTCACGCCGTCCACCGCGTTGTCCGTCGACCGGACCGACGTGAACGTCGAGTTCGTGACGTAGCGGTGCAGCACGAGGCCGTCGATGAGCGAGTGCTCCACTGTGGCGTCCGACATCGTCACGCCGTCCGCGCTCGTCAGGAAGAGGCCGTAGGCGTTCCCGTCGAAGGCGACGTGCTGCACGAGGGCGGACACGTAGCTGTAGCCACCGGCGCTCGCCGTGGCGCTGCCGCTCTTCGGGAGCTCGCCGGTCGGCAGGATGGCGTTGCCGAAGACGTCCTTCGTGGTCCGTTCGGTCTTGCCCTGCTGGTCGCCGGAGGCCTGGTCCAGGGTGGAGAGGTTCGTCCCGGTCAGGGAGACCCCGCCGGTCGTTCCGCTCCAGAAGCCCAGGTGCGAGAACGCCGCGTACTGCAGGGTCGCGGTCCCGCCCTGGACCCGGACGTACGCTCGTCCGTCGGAGGTCTGCTGGTCGACCCGCCCTGCCTGCGGGTCCCAGGCGTCGATCGTGACCGGAGCCTTCGCCGAACCGACGACCTGCAGGCTGCCGGCCTGGGTGACGATCGACACGAAGCCCTCGTGGTTGCTCGCGAGGTGGATGCGCAGGCCGTCGGGGCTCGCGAGTCGCAGGGTCGCGCCGTTCTCGACGACGATGTTCTCGCTGAGCAACCAGGAGCCGTCCGGCTGCTTGACGAACGTGGACGGTGCGAGCCGGGCGAGGTCGTCGACGGTGTACGCCGCACCACGGGCGACGAGGACGAGCGTGTAGGACGAGCCCGTGGCGAGCCGGTACGGCTGCGAGACCGCGAGGCCGCTCCACCGCGCCGCCGAGGCCAGTGCACGGACGTTGTAGATGCGGTCGTTCTCGGCCGTCACCAGCCGGGCCTCCTTGTCCGGGTCGCCCCCGTAGGGTCGTCCCGTCACCGGGGCCGTGGCCGCGGACGCCGTCGCCGCGACGGCGGCGGTGGGCACGCCGAGGACACCCGTGAGCAGGAGCCCGGCACCGACGAGCAGCCCCGCGGCGAGCCGCGGCGTCGTCTTCGTCAGCGCGCTCATGCCGCGACCGCCTGGTCGTCGGAGGTCGCCGCGACGGCACCCTGCGGCAGGACGACACCGGGTGAGGCCACCCGGCGACCGGTCGTCGTCTCCGGCTGGAGGGTCCGAGCCTGCTGCCCGTCACCACCGACCTGGTCGGCGTGCCGGGTGAGCCACCCCTGCTTGTTCATCGTGACGAACGAGTACACCTTGATCGGCAGGGCGACCGCGATCACCACGAGGGCGAGCAGCGGGAGCACGAACAGGTCCAGCGGGTGCCGCTTGAGGTTCGAGACGCCTCGGACCGCGCGGCCGAAGAGCAGCCAGCCGAGGGTGAAGAGCACGCCGACCGTGCTGAGCTCCAGGCGGCTGAAGAGCAGGTACCACATCGTGATGCCCATGGTGACCGGGGTCAGGATGATCTGCAGGACGGTGATCTTGGTCACGAACGGCACCCGCCACACCCACCCCTTCGCGATCGCGGTCAGGTACGTGCGGTACGAGTTGCGACTCCAGCGGATGCGCTGCTTGAAGAACGCCTTGCCGCTCGCGGGGAACATCGACAGCGCCTTCGCGGACGACTGGTGCACGGTCTTGTAGCCGGACGCGATGACGAGCCACGTCAGGCGACCGTCGTCACCCGCGATGCACCGGCGGCCGAGGAAGAACTCGTTCTCGAGGTTGTCGAGCACCGGCAGGACGGCGGAGCGGCGGTACGCGGCGGTGCGCCCGGAGAGGATCGGCACGGCGCCGGCGGCACCCATCGCGGGGACGTAGTTGAAGTACCGCAGGTTGACCAGCCAGTCCGCGATGATGCGCCAGATGCTGGAGTTCCGCTGGTACACGTTCTGCTGCGTGCCGACGCCGCCGACGCGCTCGTCGACGAATGGCATCTGCACCGCCTCGAGGAGACCGGGCTCCCACGAGGTGTCCGAGTCGACGAGGACCAGGACGTCGTACTTCGCGCGACGGATGCCCTCGCCGAGCGCGCTGCGCTTGCCGACGTGGTGGAAGAGCACCGGCTTGACGGTGGGGTCGCCCACCGCCACGATCCGGCGGTACGCCTCGGTGTCCGCGACGTCGAGCACGATGATGATCTCGTCCGGGTGCTGCTCCCGCCAGGAGTCCAGGCAGCGGAGCAGGATGTCGGGGTCCTCGTGGAAGGACGGCACCACGACCGAGGTCGTCGTGCGGAAGCCGTTCTCGACCGGACGGGCCCGTGCCGAGAGCACGACCCGGTAGAGCCAGAGCGCCCAGACGATGATGCCGGCGATGCCGATCGGGAAGTACTTGAGCGCTTCGTGGCCGAAGGCGGCGAGGTTGTCGAGCACGACCTGGGTCGAGGTCTGCGACGCGAAGAGGACGAGCGGGTGCATGAGGTCGGGTCCTTCGTGCGGTGTTCGGTTTCGGGTACGGAACACGACACTCGGCAGCACCGCACGACGACGCACCGCGCAGGGTGACGCGGAGAGAGGCCTGGGTCAGCGGTGCAGAGAGGGTCGGGACAGCGCCGGATCCCCCCGTCGCTGCGAACCGCCAGGCCGGTCTGGGGAGCGTTGTCCCGCCTCCGACGCTGAGCGTTGGCCTGAACGTACTCTCGGGTGTGTCGCACCACAAGCACAGGAGACCGCAATGCGGGTTTGCGCGAATCCGAAGCACGGTGTTCCGCAACACTGGTGCGGTGACGACTGCGCTCCAGCCGCCCGCCCGCGGCCTCGCCCCGCTGTACCTCGCCGGCTTCACCACGGCCTTCGGCGCCCACGGTGTCGCGAGCGTGCTCGGCGCCGAGACCGACGACCTCGGGCTGTCGCTCGTCACCCTCGGTGCCGTGCTCGCCCTCTACGACGTCGCCGAGGTCGTGCTCAAGCCGCTGTTGGGCGCCCTCAGCGACCGCATCGGCGCCAAGCCCGTGATCGTCGGCGGCCTGACCGGCTTCGCGGTCGCCTCGCTGCTCGCGGTCGCCGTCCCCTCGGTCCTGGTCCTTGCGCTGGCTCGGCTCGGCCAGGGGGCCGCCGCGTCGGCGTTCTCCCCCGCGTCGTCCGCCGCGGTCGCACGGCTGGCCGGACGCCAGCGGCTCGGCCGGTACTTCGGCCGCTACGGCGCGTGGAAGAGCCTCGGCTACGTGCTCGGCCCGGTGCTCGGCATCGTGCTCGTCGAGGGCATCGGCCTGCGCGCGCTGTACGTGGCGCTGACGGTCCTGGCGATCGTCGCAGCCACGTGGGTCGCGGTCGCGATGCCGGTCCTGCCCGTGCACGCGCGGCGCCGCACGACGCTCGCCGACCTGGTCCGGCAGACCACGGACCGGTCGTTCCTCGTCCCGACGCTCCTGCTCGCGACGACGACCGGCGTGCTCGGGGTCGTGGTCGGGTTCCTCCCACTCGTGGCGGTCCGGCTCGACCTGCCCGCCCTCGTCGGCGCGGTCGCCATCGCCGTGGTCGCCCTCGTGTCCACCGTGCTGCAACCGCTCACCGGGCGGCTGCGCGACCAGGGTCGCCTCGACGCCCGAGCCGGGTGCACGGGTGGACTGCTGCTCGCTGCCGCCGGACTCGCGGTCCTCGCAGCCCTGCCCGGCCCGGTCACGCTGTTCGTCGCGGCCGCGGCGGTCGGCGGCATGCTCGGCACGGTCACGCCGCTCGCGTTCGCGCACCTGGCCGCGTCCACCCCCGACGACCGGATGGGCCGGACGATGGGCAACGCGGAACTCGGGCGTGAGGTCGGCGACGCCGGTGGGCCGCTGCTCGTCGGCGCCGTGGCGACGGCGTGGGGCCTGCCCGCGGCCATCGCGGTCGCGGCGGTCGCGACCGCCGCGGTCGGCTTGGTCGGGTGGCGCGCGCTGCGCTCGGACGCCGCCGGTGTGCCGGTCACGACGGGGACCGACGCCGACGTGGCAGGGCCGCCGACCGGCTCCTGACGCGACACGGGACCGGACGGGAGGCCCGCAGCCGGCCCGCCACGCGCCTCCCGTCCGTCTCGACCGGGCCGGGCGCCGTCGGGGTCAGGACCAGACGGGACCGAACCAGAGCAGGACCGGGGCCAGGACGAGCAGGACCGCGCAGAGGGCGGGGACCGCGGACCCGCGGCCGTCCGCGCGTGTCCTCCGGCTCGAGATGCGCTGCACGCCGCCACGGTACTGCGGTGATCGGGCTCTGCTACTTGTCCGCCGGCACCGGCTGTCAGGCGTCGCGGCGGATGGACCGCTGTGCCGTGACCCTCGCCGCGACGAGGAGGCACGCGGCCGTCGTGCCGATCGTCGTCAGGTACGGGACCACGAGGGCTCCGGACGAGGCCGTGGCAGCCGCGAGCAGCGCGGTCGGCGCCCAGGCGACGGCGCCCGGCAGGCTGTTGAGGAGCGGGAGCACCAGCATGAGCAGGGTCGTCGTCGCCAACGCCGCAGCGGTGCGTCGGAGCGTCGCCATCAGCACGTGCCCGATCGCCATCGCCATCACCAGGTAGGCGGACGTCGCGGCGCCGAGACGCACGATCTCCTGGGACTCGACCGGCGCGATGACCACGGCCGTCGACACCGCTGCGGCCGTCAGCGCCGCGAGGTGACACACGACGACCACGACCCAGCCGACGAGCACGCGCGGGAGCACGAGCGCCGCCAGGCTGACGGAGCGCGTGCGGTAGAAGACCGAGGAGCCCGGACGCGCGTCCCATCCGAGCGCGGTGACCGCGACCGCCGCGGCGAGGACGAGGCCGAGCTGCATGGCGCTCTGCACGTAGAGCGCGAGCGCGTCACCCGGGGTTGCCGTCGCCGCGTGCACGGTGAGTTGCTCGGTGCTGGCCGCGCTCCGGAGGAGGTCCGGCAGCAGCAGTGCCAGCGCCGGACTCGACACACCGAAGAACGCGAACACCGCGACGAGACCGGTGAGCAGCCCCGTCCTGGTGAGGCGCTTGAACTCCACGTGGGCGGACGTCAGGACGAGGTTCACGGGCGCTGCTCCTGACGGATGATGCGGGCGAAGGACGCGTCGAGGTCGCGGTCGCGCAGGGTGACCTCGAGGACCGGTGTGTCGAGGGCGACGAGTGCGGGGACCAGCAACGTCGCCGCACTGTCGAACCCCTGGAACCGCAGGCTGGCGGCCTGAGCGGACGGGAAGTCGAACCGTGCGCCCGGGACGAGCGCGGCGAGCTCCGCGACGCTGCGCTCCGGCGGGTGCGCGAGTCGCACCGACCACACGGGTTCGAGTGCGTGGCCGAGGACGTCGTCGGTCGTTCCCTGCAGGACGACCCGTCCCTCGTGCAGCACCACGACGTGGTCGGCAAGCTGCTCGACCTCGCTCAGCAGGTGGCTCGACAGCACGATGCACCGGCGCTCCCGCTCAGCGCGGACGAGGTCGCGGACGTCGGCCCTGCCGACCGGGTCGAGGGCGCTGTTCGGTTCGTCGAGGACGAGGACGTCCGGGTCCGTCACGAGGGCTGCCGCGAGGCCGAGGCGCTGCAGCATCCCGCGCGAGAAGTCCGCCACCCGTCGGTGCGCCACCGTGAGGAGGCCGCAGGTGTCGAGCGCCTCGAGTGCAACGTCACCGGTTGGTGAACTCCGGCCGGACCCTCGCCGCCGTCCGCGCGCTGCTGCGAGGGACACCCGCACGACCTCGGCCGCCGTGAGGAAGGACTCGAACTGCGGGACGTCGGGGCAGTACGCGACCGTGGTGTCCGGCGACGCCCGGACCACGGAACCGGTCTCGGGGTCCGCCAGGCCCGCGAGGAGCCCGAACAGCACGGTCTTCCCGGCGCCGTTGGGTCCGATCACGGCGGTGACCGACCGCTCCTGCGCGACGAAGGACACGTCGCGCACCCCCGCGTCGCCGCGGAAGGTGCGGGTCACCGCGTCGACGGTGAGGGCCGCGGTCACCGGGCGTCTCCGTCGACGAGCGCCGGTCCCCGACCGCGCCCGAGGACGAGGTAGAGCACCGCCCCGGCCGGGACGGCCAGCACGATGACGACAGCCCAGACGGTCTTGGGCAGGTACTGCGCGGGCTTCCGCACGAGGCTGACGAGGGACCATCCGACCAGTGCCACCACGAGGGCGGCGACCGGGGCGAGCGGTGCGAGCAGCGCGGGGTCGATCGGCAGACCGTTCACCGCTCGTCCTCGCGCTCGGACACCGCGGCGTCGGGCCGGTCGGCCGTGTCGTCGGCGTCGACGTCGGTGTCGGCGTCGACGTCGACGTCACGCGGCATCAGGATCGTGGTGAGCGTGCGCCGCCGGCGGCCCGAGGTGGCCTCGTTGGCCATCAGCCCACCGAGCAGCCCCACGAGCGCCTGGCCGAACGCGTCGACCTCGGCGTCGTCTGCCCAGAACGATGCCTGCCCGAAGCTCACCCGGTCGTCCGCGAGGTCTGGCTGCCCGACCGCGAGGTACTGACCGAAGTCCCTGATCACACCGGACACGAAGACCGTGAAGACCTGTTCGAGCTGGTCACGGCTGAGCGCTCGGAGGTCTTCCGCCGTGGGGTTGCTGATGCCCGGTGCGAGTCGGTACGACCGCTCGGTCGCGCCACGGACGCGGCGTTCGTCGAGGACCTCGAGCAACCCAGCCCGCTCGAGCGCGTTGACGTGACGGTAGAGCGTCGCGATGGGGACGTCGGGGAGCCGCTCGTGCAGACGGTGGGGACTCAGCCCCGGCGTGCCCAGCAGGACCTGGGCGATCCGCAGCCGGACCGGGTGCAGGAGGATTTCGGAGGAGTGCATACCCGAACAATATCAGTATCGATACTGAAAAGGGTTGCATGGTTGCCGACCGGGCATCGAGGACGGCGCCGGAGGAGACCGACGGCTCCGACTCAGGCGTCGTCCGACGGGAACGCGAGCTGCAGGGCCAGCTCCGCCGCCCGGAGTCGAGCCGGCGAGAGGTCCCACGGCATGCGCGCGATCACCGCCGCTGCCCCCGTGCCCCGGCCTCCTGCTGCGGTCGGCGTGTCGACGTCCCCGGGGTCCTGACGGTTCCAGGCATCGAAGACCGCCTCGTCCTCCTGCAGCTGCCCGGACTCTTCGACGGCCCGCATCAGCGCGCTCTCGAAGGCGTGCCGTTCGGCGGCGACCTGGGCCACCCTCGGATCGTCCACCGCGACGCTGTCGTCGAGCGCCTCCTCGGCTGCGTCGACGCGGTCGGATGCTGCGCGCAGCGCCGGGTCCCGAGCGAGGGCGACGAACCGGCCGGCCTGCGCGAAGGCGCCGAGCGGGCCGAGGATGCGTTCGGTGACGAGCAGCGTGTCGAGGTCGTCCGACCGCAGGGAACCATCCGGCGCATCCTCGAGCCGGTGCGCGACGATGTCGTGGAGCAGGCCGAGGCGGCTCCCGCGAGCGCGCATCCGACGGACCGCGGCACGCTTGCGTCGGAGCTCGGCCTCCTGTTCTGCCAGCCGGTCCTCGAGGCGCCCGAGGACGTCGGCCACCGTCCCGTCGTCGTCGAGGGTGCTCGGAGCCGCGCCGTCGAAGGCGTCGCGGACGTCCTCGAGCGCGACGCCCGCCTCGGCCATCCGGCGGATCCAGAGCAGCCGTGTGATGTCCGCTGGGCCGTAGCGGCGCCGGCCGTCGCTCCCCCGCTCCTGCTCGGGGAGCAGGCCGAGCTGGTGGTAGTGCCGGATCGCACGCGGCGTGGTGCCGACGAACGCCGCGGCGTCGCCGATCGGGACGTGGCGGGGTGGGACGGGGAACGCGTGCACGGCAGGCCTCTCGGCTCGGGACAGGACGTGCTCCCGAGCAGACCACATGACGCTGCGGCAGGAGCAAGGGGACGGCGTGTCGGACGGGGAGGCGCGTGGCGTGTCCGCCACACGCCTCCCGTCCGACTCGGTCGTACCGGCACCCCCTCACTTGATGCCGGTGGACGCGATGCCCTGCACGAACTGCCGCTGGAAGGCCAGGAAGACCACGAGCAGCGGCAGCACCGTGACGGTCGCGATCGCCATCACCGCGCCCCACGGCGAGCTGAACGCCGGGTTGTTCGTCAGCGTGGACAGTGCCACCGGCACGGTCAGGTTCTCGTTCCCCTGCAGCACGACGAGCGGCCAGAGGAAGTCGTTCCAGCGCGTCATGAACCCCAGGATGACGAGGACGCCGACGAGGGGCCCGCACGACGGCAGCACGACCCGGAAGAACGTCTGGAACTCCCCTGCCCCGTCGAGCCGGGCGGCCTCCATCAGCGCGTCGGGGACGCCGAGCATGAACTGCCGGGCGATGAAGATCCCGACCACGTCGAACACCGTCGGCAGGATCACCGCCCACGGGGAGTCGACCAGCCCCATCTTCGCGACGACGAGGAAGCTCGGCACGATGGTCACCTGGATCGGGATCATGATCGTGACGAGGAACGCGGCGTAGAGCAGTCCGCGCCCGCGGAACCGGAACTTCGCGAGCGCGTACCCGGCCATCAGCGACACGCCGACGCTCAGCGCGGTGCCGAGGCTGGTGATGAGCGCCGAGTTGCCCAACCACCGCCACACCGGCTGGGTGCTGAACACCTGAGCGTAGTTGTCGAAGGACGGGTCCGCGGGGAACAGGTAGAAGGAGCCGCTCTGCGACTGGCCGCCGGGCGTGAGCGCCGACACGATCATCCAGTAGAGCGGGAACACCATGATGACCGCCAGGGCGGTCAGGACGGCGACGAGCAGCCACCGGCGGGGGCGGTTCCGAACGCGCAGGCGGGTCGGTGCGGAGCGGGGCGCGGTACGGCCACGGGTCTCGAGGACGGCCATCAGAGCATCTCCTCCGCCTTGCGGTCGGCTCGCTGCCGGAGCAGCGTGAACACGAGCAGGATCGCGACGAGGACGAGTCCGAGGGCCGCCGCGTAGCCCATCCGGGCGTCGACGAACGCGGAGCGGAACACGTACTGGATGAGCACGGTGGTGCAGAAGCCGGGGCCGCCGCCGGTCATCACGTAGATGACGTCGAAGGCCTGCAGCGAGAACACCACGTTGAGGATGAGCAGGATCGACGTCGTCGGTCGGAGGAGCGGCCAGGTGATCGTCCGGAACCGCGCCCAGCGGGACGCCCCGTCGATCGCCGCCGCCTCCTTGAGCTCGGCGGGGACGGACTGCAGTGCGCCGAGGTAGATCACCATGCAGAACCCGATCCGGGTCCACACCACGACGATCACCAGCGTCGCCATCGCCCACCCGGGAGCGGTCAGCCAGGGCAGCCGGCCGAGCCCGAGCGCCTCGAGGAGGTTGTTCACCACGCCGTAGTCACCGTTGAAGATCCACGACATGACCACACCGACGACCACTCCGGCGGCGACCATCGGGACGAAGAACAGCGCCCGGAACACCCCGCGGCCGGGCAGCGGACGGTTGAGCGCCACGGCGAGCGCCAGGCCGATCGCCATCGAGGTCGGGACCGTCCCGACCGTGAAGACGAGGGTGTTGCCGAGCGCGGTGGCGATCAGCGGGTCGGAGCCCATCGTCGCGAAGTTGCCGGCACCGATCCAGTCGCCGCCGCCGATGGACGTGCTGCTGTCCCGCAGGCTCAACAGGACCGCTATGACGATCGGTACGAGCGAGAACGCCAGGAAGAGCAGTCCGGCCGGCCCGACGAAGACGTACGGGACGAATCGGCCCCGTCGCGTGCCGGTGGCGCGGCTGGCGGGCAGGCCGCCGGCCGGCGGAGTGGTCGTCGCCGTTCGCACCGGCGCGGTCTCAGTTCGCAGTGACACTGCGCATCGCCCCCATCATCTGGTTCGCTGCGTCCTTCGGGCTGAGCTGCCCGAGGAGACACAGGTCGAGGTAGTCGGCGAAGACCGCGTTGAGCGACGCGAAGTACTGACCGCTCTCGGCCTTCACCATCGACAGCGGGATCGTCGATCCCTGGTCGATGAACTGCTGCATGGTGTCGGAGTGGGTGGCGTAGCCGATGTCGGCGGCGTCGAGGGACTTCCGAGCCGGGAGCCAGTTGCCGTCGTGGCAGAACCGTTCGACGTTCGCCCGGCTCGTGATCATGACGACGAGCTCGGCGGCGAGCTCGGGGTGCCTGCTCGACTTGGTGACTGCCAGGGCGTTGCCGCCCAGGTCGCTCGCCTCCCCGGTGTTGCGGATCATCGGCGCGGTCCCCCACTCGTCCGGCATCTCCTGGTCGAGCTGGGCCATCGGCTCAGGGTTGTTGAGCATCATGCCGATCTGCCCGGTCGTGAACAGGTTCCGGGCGACGTCGCCGCCGCCGGTCTTGCTGAGGTTGCCCGTCGTGGCGAGCCCCTCGGCGTACCACTTCCGGCCGAACTCCAGGGCGCCGATCGCCTCCGGGGTGTCCATGGACGGGGTCGCGCCGTCCTCGCCCAGGAAGGCGCCGCCGTTCTGGTACACGAAGGGCAGCCACCGGTAGGCAGTCTCCGGTCCGCTCCACCCGTAGCCGAAGGCGTACTTTCCCGTGACCTGCTTGACCTCGCGGGCGACGTCGAGGAACTCGTCCCAGGTCCAGGCGTCCGCGAGCGCGGTCGGCGGGGTGACGCCGATCCGCTCCATCACCCGGCGGTCGTAGTAGGTGATGAAGTTGTCGGTGTGCTGGAACACCCCGTACACGCCGTCGTTCCGGGCGCCGATGGCCCAGAACGGGTCGGTGTAGTCGGCTCGGTAGTCGGCGGGGATCTGCCCGCTGATGTCGACCAGGCTGCCGTTCGCGGCGTACCGACCGATCTGCTGCGGGGTGATCCGGATGATGTCGGGAGCGAGGTCGGCCGCCAGTCGGGTGATGAACCACTGGTGGAACTGCCCGGTCGTGACCTCGACGGCGACGCTCGTGCCGGGGTGCGTCGCGACGAACTCGTCGGCGATCGCCTGGTAGCTGGTGATGTCGGTCGGGATGTTCCACGTCGAAAGGCGGATGTGCTTCGTGCCGCCGTGGGCGGTCGTGCCCTGCCCCGCACAGGCGGCGAGAGCGCCGGCCATGGATGTGCCGGCGAGGGCGAGGAACCCCCGTCTGGCCAGCTGGGGGAATGGTCGGGTCGGCATGGTCCTCTCCTTCGAGGTCGTGGTGCCGGGTACGTTCGGACGGGAGGCGCGGCCCGCGTGGGCGCGTCGTCGCGCCCCGCGTGGACGGGTCGCGACCGGTTCTGTGGTCGCGACCCGCCGGGTGGTCGCGCCGGTGCGGGGACGGTGACCCCGCACCGGACGTGCGGGGTCAGACGAGCGCGGGGCGGGCCTCCCGGTCGGTCACCGCGGTCGCACCGGACGCGTCCGCCGGGCGGAGGGACTCGGGGAGCAGCGCCGCGTGCGCGTGCAGGAGCTCGTCGGTCATCTCGGCGATCCGGTCGAGGGTGAGGTGGGCGGCGGTCAGCGGGTCGAGCGCGACCGCGTGGTGCACGTGCGCCACGTCGCCGGTCAGCGCCGCGCGCACGGCGAGCGTCTGCACGTTCGTGTTCGTGCGGTTCAGGGCGGCGAGCTGCGGCGGGAGCTCGCCGAACGACGTCGGCTGCACGCCCTTGCCGTCGACCAGGCACGCGACCTCGACGCAGGCGTCCGACGGCAGGTTCTGGATGACGCCCGTGCTGTTCGGGACGTTGCCGTACACGACCGCGGGGACGCCGGTGACGATCGCGTTCACGATGCTCGCGCCGTACTCGACGCTCGGCGACAGGTCGGCCTTGAGCTTCTCGAGCTGCGCGTCGACGTCGCCCTGTTCGTCGTGTGCGAGGCAGATCTCGTAGTAGTCCCAGCGTTCGGGGATGTACTCGCGCACGGTCTCGGGGTCCTTGCGGAAGTACGGGACGTACTCGCTCGCATGGTGGCTCGACTCGGTCTCGAAGTACCCGAAGGAGCGCATCAGCTCGGTGCGGACCTGCTCGTTCCCGCCCTCGTAGTTGCTCGCGGCGACGGCGGCCTCGCTGTGGTCCCCGTCGTCGTCGTGCAGGTCGGACGCGGCGACACCCCGTCGGTGCTTCGCGGACATGACCTCGCGGAGGCGCGGGTACAGGTCCTCGCCGCCCCGACGCCGGAACTCGAGGATCCAGGCCTGGTGGTTGATCCCGGCGCTGACGAACTCGACCTCGTCGTAGGGCACGCCGAGCGTCCGGGCGAGCATCCGCGTCGTCCCCTGCACGCTGTGGCAGAGGCCGACGGTCCGGAGCCCCTTCGCGTTGAGGAACGCCGTCGCCATCGCCATCGGGTTCGCGTAGTTGATGAACTGGGCGTCCGGGCAGAGCTCGAGGGCGTCGCCGGCGATGTCCTCGTAGGCGCGGACCGAGCGGAGGAACCGGAAGACGCCGCCGGGTCCGACGGTGTCACCGACGGCCTGGTCGATGCCGTACCGCCGCGGGATCTCGACGTCCCACCGGTACGACTCCACGCCCCCCACCTGGAACGTGATGATGACGACGTCGGCGCCGTCGAGCGCTTCGCGGCGGTCGGTGGTCTCGAGCACCTCGACACCGAGGCCGTGGTGGGCGACGAGTTCACGTGCGGCCGTCGCAGTACGGGCGACCCTGCCCGCGTCGAGGTCCATGAGGTGCAGCGTCGCGTCCTGCAGCGCGGGGAAGCTGACGAGGTCGCCGATGAGCCGGAAGGGGAAGACGAAGCCGCCGGCGCCGATGATGGTGATCTTGGTCATGTCGTCACGCTAGGAAGCGAGGCTCCCCCGGGTCCTCCGGCTTCGGACGGGAGGGTTCCAGGATCCTCGGACGGGCTGCTCCCCGACGGGTGCCCGCCCGGCCGAGCGGGCGGTGCCGGCCCTGCCGGTCGGGCGGTGCGCTGTCGTAGGCTCGCGGTGTGCTCGACGTGGAGACGGTGGAAGCGGCGTACTGGAGCCATCGCGGCCCGGCGCCGCTCATGGCGTCGTCGCACCGGCACGACGACCTCGAGATCAACCTCGTGCTCGAGGGGCGGCTGGACTACCGGTTCGGCGGTGCGCCCGTGAGCGTCCACGCCGGGGAGATCGCACTCTTCTGGGGGTGGACACCCCACCAGCTCGTCGGCGACGCGACCGGGACCGGGCAGTTCCGCTGGGTGCACATCCCGCTCGGCGAGGTCCTGGCGTGGGGGCTGCCCGACCACGACCTGGGCGCCATGCTCCTCAACCGGCCCGTCGTCGTGCCCACGGCTGCCGCCGGTCGGGACGTCGAGTCGATGCTGGGGTCGTGGCAGCGGGACTTCGCGGACGACGGCGCCGAGGTGATCGCGAACCTCGAGGCCCAGGCGCTCGTCCGGCGGCTCCTCCGCCACCACCGTGACGCCCTCGCCCTGCGCGCCGAGGACGGACACGGCACAGCGGACGCGATGCACCGGGTGATCGACATGGTGCGGTTCGTCGTCGACCGGTTCCAGGACCCGATCGACGTCGCCGACGTCGCTGCCGCGGCGCACCTGCACCCGCACTACGCGATGACGGTGTTCCGTCAGGACGTCGGCGCGACGATCCTCGAGTACCTGACGCGCTGCCGGGTCGCCGAGTCGCAGCGGTTGCTCGCGACCACCTCGTTGACGATCTCGGAGATCGCGCACGCGGCGGGCTTCGGGTCGCAGTCGAGCTTCTACGCGCACTTCACCCGGGCCTGCGGAACGGCACCGGGCACGTACCGGGCACAACTCCGCGAGGGCCCGAGGCACTGACGGTCGCGCTGGCCCGTCAGGTCGGGCGGTCGTGTTGCGTCCCTGACGACCTCGGTCCACGACTGCTCGGGGGTCAGGAGTCGCAGGAGCCGGGTGGAGTCGTCCACGTCGCCGTCCTGCCGGTCACTGCTCGAGCGCTCGGCGCAGCAACGGCAGCAGCGCGTTCCCGTCGCGGCCCCGGACGACGGGCACGCCGTGCACCAGCGTCACCTGCTCACGCCCCGACGTGGACTCCTGCACCTCACGGATGGCGATCGCTGCGACCGCGTCGTGGTGGTCGCGGGCGAAGGCCGAGTAGAGCTCGGGGTCGTGTTCGCCGTCGTCGCCGACGAGCACCCAGGAGACGTCGGGCAGGTCCTCGCGCAGCCGGAGGAGGGAGGACCGCTTGTGTTCCTTCCCGTCCCGGAACCAGTGCGTCGGCGTGATCCCCCAGTCCGTCATGAGCAGCGTGCCGGCCGGGAACCCGTTGCGCTGCAGGAACCGCGAGGCGATCCCCGCGAAGTTCCACGGACCGTTGCTGACGTAGACGACCGTCGGCTGACCTTGACCACGGACGACGTCCTGCACGAGCTCGGCCATGCCGGGGACGGCCTTCCGCGTCGCACTCCTGCCGAAGAACGTCCGTCGGGCGGCTGCGAGCGGGTTCGACATGCCCGTGACCCACACGGTGTCGTCGATGTCGCAGACGACGCCCCGGTGTGACCCGCCTGCGACGGCGTGGATCGGCACACGGGTCGGCGCTCGCCCCGGCAGCCGCAGGACGGCGTCCTCGGGAGCAGACCCCGACGAGTGCTCGAGCGCCACGCTCACGTCCACGAGCCCTTGCTCGTCGCTGATCGCCGTCGTGGTCGTGCCGCCGAGCTCGACCTCGACCTCGACGTCGGGGCGCTCCACCGTCAGCAGCCGACGCCATGCGGCGATCCCACGTCGGGCGGCCGGGTCGACCGATGCCGGCGCGAGCACCACCCGGGCCAGGACACGGCCCTGCTGCGCGTCGGCGTAGCCGGAGTACGGCAGCAGGGCCGGGCGCCAGCCGAGCTGCGTCAGTCCGCGAGCGAGCCACTTGCGGGCACCGGTCACGACGACGTACGTGACGGTGAGGAGCTTCGGACGCGAGGTCCCCGGGCTGCGGAGCGACGATGACACCCGTCCACCGTACGGGGGCAGGGTCGACCGGGGACTGCCCGACGGGTGATCACCGACGATCCAGGGCAGCCGGACCGTCGACGTGCCCGTGGAAGACTCGCGACATGGACCTCGACGACCTCGGCCAGCGGATCTGCATCCTGGGGCCGTCGAACAGCGGCAAGTCGACCCTCGCGGCGGCCGTCGGCCGAGTCCGTTCCCTTCCGGTGATCCATCTGGACCAGTACCGGCACCTGCCCGGGACACAGTGGGTCGAGCGCCCGGACGACGAGTTCGAGCTGATGCACGACGAGGTGGTGCGCACCGATCGGTGGGTCATCGACGGCAACTACTCCCGCTGGCTTCCCGAGCGGCTCCGGCGGGCGACGGGCCTGGTGGTCCTGGATGCCTCGCCGGCAGCGAGCGTCGTCCGGTACGTCCGCCGGACGCTCTTCGAACCCGACCGCGCCGGGAGCCTGGAGGGCACTCGCGACCGTCTCCGCATGGAGATGATCCGGTTCATGCTCGGACCCGCCAGGACGAACCGGCTCCGGTACCGACACGCCTTCGACGAGTTCGGACGACCGAAGGTCCTCCTGCCGGACCGTGCGGCCCTCGAGGACTTCTCCCGTCGCAACGACCTGGCCCGGCGCAGCCCCGACGGCTGAACCGTCCGCTGGGCGGTCGGCTACCGAAGCGGCTCGGACGATGGCGAGGTGGCGCGCAGGACGAGGCGTACCGCCTGTACCGCCTCAGCGGGCACGAGGTGCGCTTCGTCGAGCGACGTCGCGGCGATCCAGGTCGGGGCGTACTCGTTGCGCTCCGAGGCACGCAGTAGCACCGCCCGTCCTTGCGTCGCTCGATCACGAGCACCCGCTCGTCACGAACGACGACTGCCACTGATCGGATGCGCACGACCTCAGCTCACCACGTTCTGCTGCTCGTCCGTCTCCTGGAGCGGGTACGCCAGGGTGCCTCGGCCTCGGAAGCCGACAGCGCGCCAGAACGCGACCGCATCGCGGTCCTCGGGTGACGGGTCGACCACGAAGTGGGTCCTGCCGCTCGCCCGGACCCGCTCGAGCAGGGCCTCGACCACCTGTCGACCGACACCCGCACCACGCTCCGCGGGCAGCAGGATGAGGTCCGTACCGGCGCCCGATCCATCCGCGTACAACTGCGTGAAGCCGACCACTCGGTCGTCGACCTCGACGAGGAAGCACTCGACGTCCGGGAGACGAGCGCCCACGTACTTCTCCCGGAGCTGCGAGTCGGACCGGAACCCAGGCCCGCCCCATCCCTCGAACGCCGGATCGCGGAACAGTGCCCGCACCTCGAGGAGGTCGTCAGGCGTGGTGGGCCGGAGCATCAGCGCTCGCTCACTCCCTCGCATCGAGCGAGCCTCCCACCGCACGTCTCGCCGGTCAACGAGCAACGCGTCGATCCGGACGACACCGTGCTGAGCCACGAACAGCCCCTGACGGCGAGTTGCCGGAGGGGCCGTGGGCGTCAGGGGGGGGACCGTCGTCAGTCGGTCGTCCGTCGCCGCGGGCGGCGGGCGAGTGCTGCGGCTTGGTCATCGCGGGTGTAGTCGAGCGCCTGGATCGCGTGTTCGACGCGCGAGCGGGTCGTGGGTCGGACGTTGGTGGCGCCGTTGAGGACGCGGGACACGGTCTGGTGTGACACGTGCGCGGCGGCGGCGACGTCGTGGATGGTGGGTGGTTTCGGCACAGCTGGCTCCCGTGGACGTGAGGTGCGGGCACCGTCCGTGGACGACGTGACGGTGCCCGCCGCGAAGCCGGTGGATCAGGAACCGGCCTCGCTGCTCCGCCCGTTCACTCGGTGCCCCGGGTCGGGGCCGGGCGGAGGTCGGAGCGGCCTCAGTGGCCGGCGCCGAGGTTCCCGGCGAGGCGGCCGTGGAAGGCCCGGCTGGCGTCGTTCATGCCGCGGATCTCGACCCGCTTGCCGTGCTGGTGGTACTTCGTCTCGATCGAGTCGAGCGCGGCGACGGTGGAGGCGTCCCACACGTGCGACCTGGTCATGTCGATGATCACGAGCTCGGGGTCGTCCGAGTAGTCGAACTGGGTGATGAGGTCGTTGGAGGAGGCGAAGAACAGCTCACCCTCGACGGTGTACAGCGCGTGTTGTTCACCGGTCGGGAGCGTCTCGATGCTCCGCGAGACGTTGGTGAAGTGGGAGACGCGGCGGGCGAAGACGACCATCGCGGCGATCACACCGATGATCACACCGATGGCGAGGTTGTCGGTGGCGACGACGATCACGACGGTGAGGACCATGACGATCGTCTCGCCGACCGGCATCCGCTTGAGCGTGGAGGGCTTGATGCTGTGCCAGTCGAAGGTCCCGACCGACACCATCACCATGACGGCGACGAGGGCTGCCATCGGGATGATCGCGACGACGTCGCCGAGCCCGACGACGAGGACCAGCAGGAACACGCCGGACAGGAACGTCGAGATGCGGGTCCGAGCGCCGGAGGCCTTGACGTTGATCATCGTCTGGCCGATCATCGCGCAGCCGCCCATGCCGCCGAAGAGGCCCGAGGCGATGTTCGCGACGCCCTGCCCGAGGGCTTCGCGGGTCTTGCGGGAACCGGTGTCGGTGACCTCGTCGACGAGCTTCGCGGTCATCAGCGACTCGAGCAGCCCGACGAGCGCCATGGCGAGGGCGTACGGGGCGATGATCGTGAGCGTCTCGAGGTTCACCGGGACGTTCGGGATGAACAGGCTCGGGAGGCTGTCGGGCAGCTTGCCCTCGTCGCCGACGGTCGGGACGGCTATCGACGCGAACACGGTCACCAGGGTCAGGACGACGATCGCGACCAGGGGTGCAGGGATCGCCTTCGTGAGTCGGGGCAGCAGGACGATGATCGCGATACCGGCCGCGGCGATCGGCCAGACGAGCCAGGAGACGCCGATGATGTTCGGCAGCTGCGCGGTGAAGATCAGGATCGCGAGCGCGTTGACGAAGCCGACCATCACGGACCGGGGCACGAACCGCATGAGCTTCGCCGCGCCCAGCCCACCGAGGACGAGCTGGAAGATCCCGCCGAGGAGGACGGTGGCGATGAGGTAGTCGAGACCGTGTTCCTCGACGACGGGGGCGACGACGAGGGCGATGGCTCCGGTGGCGCCGGTGATCATCGCGGCGCGGCCGCCGACGAAGGAGATGACGACAGCCATCACGAACGCCGAGAACAGGCCGACGCGGGGGTCGACCCCGGCGATGATCGAGAACGAGATCGCCTCGGGGATCAGGGCGAGGGCGACGACGAGGCCGGCCAGGACCTCACGGAGCAGGATCTTCGGGTTCCGCAGTGCGGACAGGACGGTGGGGCTGTGGTGCACCTGGACGGGCACCGACTGCGTGACGGTGGTCACGGGTCTCCTTCGGATGGGGGTGCGGGCGCTGCGCCCGCGAGAGCTGTCGTGGGGCGCGTCATCGCGCACGGCCGGCGGCGGCAGAGCGTCCGGCCAGGCCCAACCCTTCCGTTGCGGGAAGGTTGGTGTGGTTCGACTCTAACGCAACGGAAGGGTTGTTGCGCAAGTGGAGGGTGACGACGTGACGATGTCGAACGAGTACCTGATGCACATCGGCGAGGTCGCCGAGCGCACCGGGTTGAGTGTGAAGACGATCCGCGACTACGACGCCGCCGAGGTGCTGCACCCGTCCGGCCGCACCGAAGGCGGGTTCCGCCTGTACTCCGAGGACGACGTCGCCCGACTCCTGATGGTGCGGCGGATGAAACCGCTCGGGTTCTCCCTCGGGGAGGCCGGGATCCTGGTGGACGCGGTGAAGATGCTCGACGAAGCGCAGCCCGACGTCGACCTGACCGCGGTCCGTTCGCGGGTCGCTGCGTTCATCCGGGACGCTGAGACACGACGAGGGCGCCTCCAGGAGCAGCTGCACATGGTCGACGAGTTCCTCGACGAACTCCGCGCGCACTGACCCGCGCGCGGGCAGCCGCTGGTACTCGCGTGCCGCTGGCCGATCAGCTGTGCAGTGCCGGGTGACGTGGGGCGCGGGCGAAGACGGAGCCGACGGCGACGACTGCCGGCAGGATCGCGGCGACCAGCACCGGGGTGGTGTAGTCGCCGGCGACGTCGTGGCCGAGCGCGAGCAGCAGCGGTCCGAACGCGGTCGAGGCGAGGTTCGTCCCGGTCGCGACGCCGCGGATCACGCCGATGTTCGCCGTTCCGTAGTACCGGACGTACGCGGCGGCTTCGATGCCACGCAGGGCTCCGCCGGCGGCGCCGAGGACGAGCCCGTAGAGGACAGCGGTCCACCCGGTGTGCACGATCGGGAGCAGCAGGAGTGCGCCGGTGAGGGTCGTCATCGCGATGGTGACGCCGAACTTCGGCGGGATGCGGTCCGACAGCGCGCCCGTGAGCAGGGTCGCGGCGATGCCGGTGACGGTCTGCGGGAGGAAGTTCGCGGCCGCTTCCCCCGGGGTGAGGCCCTGCTCGCCGAGGACGGCGACCTGGTGGAAGGCCAGCGCGGTGCTGAGCATCCCGGACACCGCGAGCCCGGCAGCGATGGTCCAGAACATGCCGGTGGCGGCCGCTTCCCGGAGCGTCCACACCGGCCCGCCACCGGCAGTTTCCGCGGACTTCCTGCCCTGGGCAGTGGCGGTACGTCGCGGAAGGAGCAATCCGATCGGGATCACGACCGCGGCGACGACGACCGCCTCCACCCGCCACGCGACGTGGATGTCGGTGCCCGCGATCAGGGTCTCGACGAACACCGGCACCAGGGAGATCCCCCCGGAGCCGATCCCTGACGCGATCCCGAGCGCGAGGCCCCGTCGGTCGGCGATGCTGCGGGCGACGAGCGTCGTCGCGGCGAGCGAGAGCGCGCCCTGCCCGGCCATGCGCACACCGACGAACCCAGCCGTCAGGCCGACGATCCCCGCGACGAAGCTCAACGCGGCGAGGAACACGGCGAACGCGACCCCGATGATGATCGTCATCCGCCGGACGCCCCACCGGTCCAACGCTCGACCCGTCAACGGCAGGACGCACGCACCCAGCAGGGTGCCGATGAGGTAACTCGTCGACACCTCCGTCCGTGAGATGCCCAGCTCCCGGATCAGCGGGTCCGTGAACACCGACAGGCCCGCCGTCTGCCCCGGCGCACTCATGACCGACAGGGCACCGCCCGCAGCGATCACCGCGACCCACGGCAACCAGCCACGTACACCCCTCGCCGTCCGGCCGGGCGGCGTCGCTGTCGGATCCGCCGGTGGGACGGCACCCGGGGTGGGCAGGGTGATGTCAGATGTGTTCGGGGAGGACGTGATGCCACGCTCGCTTTCACTGGGGACTCCCGAACCCTACCGCCACGGAAGGGTTGTCGATACCTGGTACAGGGGCCGGGGACACGACGGCGCTACGCTCGCCAGAGCCCAGCAGGACCACGAAGGAGAAGCCGATGACGGAGCGAGCCGCACCGACGACGATGCACATCGGCGAGCTCGCCGACCGTACGGGCCTGTCGAACCGGACGATCCGCCACTACGACGAGGTCGGTCTCCTGCACCCGTCCGGCCGGACCGAGGGCGGCTTCCGGCTCTACACCGACACCGACCTCGCCCGGCTGCTCATCATCCGTCGCATGAAGCCGCTCGGCTTCTCCCTCGAACAGATGGCCGAACTGCTCGCCGTCGTCGACGCCCTCGAGGTCGTCGGTGACGGACCCGGGCAGGCGCGTCTCCGCGAGCAGCTCGACGAGTACATCCGCGACACCGAGCAGCGGCGCGCGAAGCTCGAACAGCACCTCGGCATGGCCGACGAGTTCCTCGGGATCCTCCGCGAGCGGTGAACGCCGGAGCACCTGCGAGGCGATCTGTCGACGAGCGAGGCACGCCGGGGAACGGTCGTTCTCCCCGCGTTGTGCGTCTCGAGGGCCTCCTCACGGCCTGGTTCGATGGTCCCCGTACCGGACTCGTGATCCGGACGGTGTCGTGTCTGGCTGCATTCGGGTTGCAGCCAGGCACTGCTTCCCGTGTCCCGTGTCCCGCCCGTCTCCGGCCGGTCCGCAACTCCTGCACGGGGGCGTTCACGGGATGACCACTGTCCGCGCTCGGTCGGGGGGTTGCGGAGCAGTAGACAGGGCAGTTCACTCGAGAGCGCACCGTGTTCCACTACGGCAGGGAGACCAGCACCGATGCGTTCGATCGTGTACACCAGCACACAGACCCGTCCGATCACGGACACCGAGCTCGCGCAGATCCTCGCGGTCGGGCGGGAGAAGAACACGGCCCTCGGGGTGACGGGCATCCTGGCGCACAAGGGTGACAACTGCCTCGGGATCATCGAGGGCGACGACGAGACCGTTGCTGTCCGCTTCGAACAGGTCCGCCGTGACCCTCGGCACACGAACGTCCGGATCCTGGCGGACGAGCCCGTCGCCCAGCGGTCGTTCCCGGACTGGTCGATGGCGTTCCAGCCGCTCGATCCGCTGATGCAGCAGGTCCCGGGATTCAGTGACCTGTTCGGCCCCAGCCAGCCAGCCGACCCCATGTTCGGCCTGACCCGGGCGCGAGGGCTGTTGGAGTGGTTCCGGAAGCACCCGCTGGCACCCCTGACGAGCCGGACGGCCGAAGCGGACGAAGCACCGCGCACGCGCGCGATCGACGGGGCGATCGCCGCGCTCCACGACGGCGGCGTCTCCCGGTTCACCCTCGACGTCGTCGCTGAGCGCGCGGGCATGGACGCCGACGAGGTCCGTGCGGCGTTCCCGACGGAGCGGGCGCTGCTGGCCGCGACCGTCGAACGGTGGACGCAGACGATCGCGGCGCCGCTCGTGCCGTTGATGGCGGAGAAGGGCACCGTCCCGTTCCTGCACGCCCTGCTCGCTGCACATGCGGAGCAGCCGGCACTGATGGAACTCCTCGCCGCGAGTCTCGCGTCCGCCGCTGACCCGACGGTGGAGGGTGCCGACTACCACCGATCCACCTACCGGCGGTTCCGGCAGTCGATCCGTGACGGACTCGCAGCGGACGTCCGCGACGGACGGGAGCCGGCGACCATGGACCCGGTCCGGGGCGCGCAGCAGTTGCTGGCGCTGTACGACGGGCTCCGCCTGCAGGCGCTGCTCACCACGGACACGGACCTCGTCGACGCGTTCGACCGTGCGGCGACGCGGATGCGTCGCGGGTGGTCGGAGCAGTACGAACAGCCGTCGTACTGGGACACGCCCGGCGCCGGGACCCGCTAGCGCCTGCGGGACCGCCCCTCGAGCCGTGGTTCGCCACGGCTCGAGGGGCGGCGCCACACCGAGCAGGAGCAGGGACGGAGCGGCCGCGACCGACCGCCCCGCTCCCCTACCGCTTCAGGTTCGTCAGCTCCTGCAGCACCTCGTCCGAGGTCGTGATGATCCGCGCGTTCGCCTGGAAGCCGCGCTGCGCCACGATCAGGTTCGTGAACTCCTGCGACAGGTCCACGTTCGACATCTCGAGGGTGCCCGAGGCGAGCTGTCCCACACCCGGGTCGCCGGGAGCGCCGACGGTGGCCTGGCCGGAGTTCGCGGTCGCGCGGTAGCCGGATGCGCCGGTCTTCTCGAGGCCGGCCGGGTTCGCGAAGGTGGCGAGGGCGATGCGGCCGATCGCCAGCGAGGACCCGTTGGAGAACGACCCGACGACGGTGCCGTCCTTCGAGATCGAGTACCCCTGCAGGGAGCCGGCCGCGCTGCCGTTCTGCTCCGAGATCGACGCGGTGTCGAGCGACGCGTAGCCGGTCGTCTTCGAGACGTCGACGGTGATCCCGCCGACGGTGACGGGGCCACCGCTGGCGAGCGACCCGTCGGTGTTGAACGTCAGCGTCGTCGCCGGGCCGAGCGTCCCGCCGTCGATGCGGCCCTGGACGCTCCACTGCGTCGCCGAGGTCTTCGTGTAGGTCAGCGTGAGGGAGCGCTTCTCGCCGTCCGGGCCGTAGACGGTGGCCTCGCGGACCTTCTGGGCGTCGACGGCGGTCTCGGACGGCAGGTTGCCCGTGACCCCGGCCGTCGTGGTCCGCACCGCGGGTGCTGCGGCGTCGATGGGCAGCCGGATGTCGGTCAGGCCGCCACCCTCGTTGACCACACCGTTCGTGGCCGAGTAGCCCTGCACGATCTTGCCGTCGGCGGTGACGAGGCGACCGTCGGCGTCGAAGTCGAACGCGCCGGCGCGGGAGTAGACGGTGTCGTTGCCGAGGCGGGTGACGAAGAACCCGTCGCCGGAGATCATCAGGTCGGTGGCCTTGCCGGTGGCCTGTGCGGAGCCCTGCGCGAAGTTGGTGGAGACGCCGGCGACCTGCACGCCGAGGCCGATCTGCGCGGGGTTCGTGCCGCCGAGGCCGGTCTGCGGTCCTCCGGCACCCTGGGTCATCTGCGACAGGGTGTCCTGGAAGACGGTGGTCGACGACTTGAAGCCGACGGTGTTGACGTTGGCGATGTTGTTGCCGGTGACGTCGAGCATCTGCTGGTGCGAACGGAGACCGGAGATGCCGGAGTAGAGGGAGCGGAGCATGGTGCGACCTTTCGTGGAAGGAAGACTCGTGGAGGGAAGACTCGTGGAGGGAGGACGAACAGGAGGGGGACGAGGAGCGCGGCCGCGGGTCAGGCGGCCTTGATACCGGAGATCACGTCGAGGTCGACCTCCTTCCCGTTCACGGTCACGGTCGGCACGCTGTTCGCGTACGACACGGCGGTGGCGGTGCCCGAGACCGCGGTCCCGGTGCTCGCGTCGGTGTAGCTGACCTGCTTCCCGACGAGGTTCGCGGCGGCGATCCGCATCTGCAGCGAGAAGTTCTCGTTCGCCGTCGTGGTCTGGTTGGTGATCTGCTCCATCGTCGCGAGCTGCGTCTGCTGGCTGATCATCTGGTTGGTGTCCATCGGCGAGGACGGGTCCTGGTTCCGGAGCTGCGTGACGAGCAGCTTCATGAACACCTCCGAGTCCATCGTCTGGGACTTCTTCGCACCGGCGGTCTGGGCGATCGCCGCTGCCTGCGTGGCAGCGTCCACCGAGCCGGTGATGCCGTCGAGGGGCATGGTGTGGTCTCCTTCTCGTGTCCGCGTCAGGCGAGGACGTCGAGTCCGACGGATCGGACGGTGGTGGGCCGGGTGGTGACCGGCGCGGTCGGGGTGGGGCGGGCCTCCAGGCCGACTCCCGGGCGCAGCACCGTCGGTGCCGGCCGGTCGTCGCGATCGGGCTGCGCGCCCGGGTGGTTCTGGGAGGACAGGTCGAGGGTCGTGGTGGTCCCGCTGCCGGCAGCGTCACGGCGGAGGTCGGGCAGCACCTGCCGGACCGCGTCGCGGCCGGCGTCCGACGCGGCGAAGAGCTCGACGTGCATCCCGTGCGCGGTCACGTGCGCGCGGACCGTGACGGGACCGAGCGCGTCAGGCGTGACCTGCACCGTGACGACGTGGTCGCCGGGACCGGCCTGCGCGAGCGTGAACACCGGGCGCGCGAGCTGCTGTGCGAGGGGCGCCGGGGCGTTCGCCGTCGCCGCGCCCGGCGCGGTCGGGAGCCCGGTCGTCGCGGGTGCGGGGACCGCGAACGGCGTCTCGCCACTGCGCGGGGCGGTCACGGCCTGGAGGCTCGGATCACCCTGGCCGCCCGTCCGCCGGTCCGACCCGTGGTCGCTCCGGGCCCCGGTGGCCGGTCCGGTCTGCACGACCGGGGCGGCGGCGGTCGCCGTGCTCGCCGTAGCGGTGTCGGCAGGGCGACCGGCCTGCGGCGCCGACGACACGCTGGTCGCTGCCGTGGGGCCGGCGGCGGCGGCCGCGGCGTCCGTCGTCGCGAGCGGGCTGCTCGCCGTCGTGGTGGGAAGGGTCGTGGCGGTCAGGGTCGCGGTGGCCCCGGTCGTGGTGGTCCCGGTCGTGGTGGTCCCGGCAGTGGTGGTCTCGGTCGTCGTGCTCGCGGACGCGGTCACGGCGACGGCTGTCGCGGCTCCGGGAGCGGCGGAGCTCGACGCCCCGTCCACCGCGACGGGTCCGAGGACCGACGGGGACGCGACGGTCGAGCCGGTCGCCGCAGAGGTGGCGGTCGTCGAGGGCGCGCCGGGTGCACCGGTCGTCGACGGCGTGGTCGCGAGGACGGGCGTCGTTCCCGCGGACACGTCGGATGAGTCGGACACGTCGCCTTCGAGCGGCGCCGCAGCGGGACGGACCACGGCGGGCTGTGCCGCACCGGGCCGGGGAGCGCCGGACGTTCCTGCAGGTCGAGCGGTCGTGGACGGCACGACGCCGACCTGCGGTCCGGTGGAGCGCGCAACGGCGGGTCCGGAGCCGGCAACCGGTGCCGGCGTAGCGATCCCGGCCGCCGCTGCGCGGTCCGCGGTGCTGGCAGGACCGGCGGTCCCGCGCGTTTCTGTGACTCCGAGCGGGTCGGAGGCCCCGGTCGGTCGTGCATTGCCGGCCGAGGGCGCGACACCGTCCGTCCCCGCGGTCCCGACCTGGGGCGACACCGCATCGTCCGACACGGCGGCGGCGCTGGCCGACGGGACCGCGACGAGGGCGGTGGGCACCGGCACGATGCCGAGCAGCGTCGGGTCGGTGGCGGGGACAGCGGCCGTCGTGTCTGCGGCGTTCGGGGCAGCGGCGGTCGTGTCCGCGGTGTTCGGGGCAGCGGCGGTCGAGGCCGGAGTGCCGGTGGTGGGGGCACCCGTGGCCGCGGCCGTCCCGGACGGCGCACCGGTGACGCCCGCGGTCCCCACCGGCGCACCGCCCGCCGTGCTCGACGCGGCCGGCGCGAGCACCGCGGCGAGGGCGGCGCCGAACGGCAGCGCCGAGGTCGTCGACCCGGCGGTCGCAGCGCTCCCCGGTGCGGCGGGGGCCGGGGAGAGGGTCGTCGTGCTCACGGTGCTCATGCAGCACTCCCCCGCATCGCCGACAGGAGTGCCGCGGTCTGCAGGTCGGTGACCGACTGCGCCGCACCCGCTGCGGAGACCGAGCGGGTCGCCGCAGGAGCCGCGGCCTCGCTCGGCACGATGCGGCGGATCGTCGCGATGTCGGAGTCCTTGTACCAGTTGTCCACGATCCGGACGTCCTTGCCGGGTCGGGGTGCGTGCAGCACCTTGCCGTCACCGACGTAGATCACGATGTGCTGCTCGCCCTTCGGGATGATGAGGTCGCCCGGCTTCGCGTCCTTGAGCGACCCGACGGGCACCCCCATGTCCGCCTGGTCGGGCACCACGCGCGGCATGGTCACCCCGAGGTCCTTGAACACCGTCTGCACGAGCCCGGAGCAGTCCATGCCGGACCGGGTCGTCCCGCCGAACACGTAGGGCACGCCGAGGTACTTCTTCGCGTCCTCGACCACGTCGGACCCCGTGGCGCCGCTGCCGGTCGCCAGGGTGCCGCGGCCCGCGTCGACCGAGGTGGCCGGCGTGCGGGACGCCCCGTCGGCAGCAGCGGTGCCGGCGGCGCCGGCGCTCGTCGACGTCCCGGTCGCGGTCGCCAGGGCGTCGGCGAACGCGCGGGTCGTGGCCTCGTTCGAGGCGGAGCCGCCCGCGGAGGCGGTGGTACCGCCGCGCAGGGCGTCGATCTGGGTGCGGATCTCGGCGATCCGGGAGAGCACGGCGTCGACGCTCATCGGACACCACCTTCCGTGCGGCGTCGTGCCGCGATCTCGTCGAGGGCGTCCTGCTCGGCGCGCAGGTCGGCGGCGGCCTGCTCGTGGTCGTGGTGGCCCTCGAGCTTCTCGAGGCCGAGCGCGGCACGGCGGGCGGCGGAGTACGCGGTCCGGGCGGCATCGGCATCGGCACGACGGGTGCGTGCGACGGCGTCGAGCTCCTCGAGCATCCCGCGGGTCGAGGCCCGCGCGGCCGCGAGCGCGCTCAGCGTCGCGGCGTCCGTGACGAGCTGCTCCTGCTCGCGGTCCGCCAGGTTCCGCCGCGCGGCGATGCGGGCGTCGGCGGCGTCGCGGACACGGTCGTTCGCGGCGGCCAGGGCGGCGGCGGCGCGGTCCTGCTCGGCGTGCCGCAGACGCAGCAGGCCGGCGAGGGGGAAGCGTCGGGCCATCAGGCGGACACCCCCAGTCGGGCGACGAGGGCGTCGAGGGCTCGCCAGGACGTCCCGGCGTCGGCGCGGTCGTCCATCCCCTGTCGGAGGAACGCGTCGATCGCGTCCTGGTGGGTGACCGCTGCGTCGACGAGCGGGTTCGTGCCGGGCTGGTAGGCGCCGACGTCGAGCAGGTCCTGCGCGTTCCGGCGGGCCGCCATCACCTTCCGGAGCGCGGTGGCCGCAGCACGCTGCCACGGCTCGGTGACCTTCGAGGCGACGCGGGACACCGAGCCGAGCGCGTCGACGGAGGGGAAGTGCCCGGTCACGGCGAGCTTCCGGTCGAGCACGACGTGCCCGTCGAGGATGCTCCTGGCGCTGTCCGCGATCGGCTCGTTGTGGTCGTCGCCGTCCACGAGCACGGTGTAGAGCCCGGTGATGCTGCCGACCCGGTCGGTGCCCGCGCGCTCGAGGAGCCCGGCGAGCACCGAGAAGGTCGACGGCGGGTAGCCCCGGGTCGCGGGCGGTTCGCCCACGGACAGTCCGATCTCGCGCTGCGCCATCGCGACGCGGGTGAGCGAGTCCATCATGAGCACGACGTCCTGCCCGGCGTCGCGGAACGACTCCGCGATCCGGGTGGCGACGAACGCCGCGCGCAGGCGCATCAGGGCCGGCTCGTCGGACGTCGAGACCACGACGATCGAGCGGGCGAGGCCCTCGGGCCCGAGGTCGTCCTCGAGGAACTCCCGAACTTCGCGGCCGCGCTCCCCCACCAGGGCGATGACGTTGACGGCTGCGTCGCTCCCGCGCGCGATCATCGACAGCAGCGAGGACTTGCCGACGCCGGAGCCGGCGAACAGGCCCATGCGCTGTCCACGACCCACGGTCGTCAGGGTGTCGAGCACGCGGACGCCGAGCTGCATCGGCGCGTCGATCCGCGTTCGCGCCATGGCGTTCGGCGTCGCGTGGTCGAGCGGCACCCAGCCGTCGGTGTCGAGCGGACCACGGTCGTCGATCGGCCGCCCGAGCCCGTCGAGCACCCGGCCGAACAGCCCTGCGCCGGTCGGCACCAGCACGGGACGACCGGTCGGGCGGACGGGGGTGCCCGCGGTCACCGCGACGAGGCGTCCGAGCGGCATGCAGCGCACACCCGTGGGATCGGTGGCGACGACCTCGACGGGGGTCTGCGGACTGCCCTCGGTGCCGACGGTCAGGACGTCGCCGATCCGGGCCTCGACCCCGGCGACGGTCAGCCCGAGGCCCACCGCGCTCGTGACGAGGCCCACGCGCTGCGGCGCGGCGAGGGCGATCGCCTCGTCGAGCCCACGGGGACGGAGGAGGGTCGCGGTCACCGGGACGCCTCCGGCCGGTCGGCGGAGCGGCCCAGCGCCGCGCGCGCACGGTCGAGCGCTGCGCCGATGCGGAGGTCGAGCAGCCCGTCCGGCAGGTCCACGACGGCGTCGCCGTCGAGCAGCGCCACGTCCGGCACGACCGGGACCGGCAGCGCGAGGTCGGCGACGCGGGCTGCGTCGGCGGGGCTGAGCCGGACGGCCACCGCGACGGTGGCGTCGACCGAGGCGAGCGCCCGACGGACGGTCGCCTCCGCACCGGTGGTGGGGCGTGCCTCCTGGCCGTCGCCCTCGCCGGTCGCGTCGTCCTGGCGCCCGGAACGCACCACGTGTCCGACGACGGCCTCGGCCAGGTCGAGCGCAGCGTCGACCAGGGACTCCTCGGCGTCGGCCAGCACCGGCACGACCTGGGAGAGCATCGCGTTCGTGGCCGCGTCGAGCACCTGGACACGGCGGACGGTCTCGGCCTGGAGCGCCGCGAGTCGCGTTGCGTGCTCGGCCTCGAGCCGGGCGTGCAGCGCAGCGGTCTCGGCCTGGGCGGCACGGAGGCCCGCGGCGTAGCCCGCGGCGTGGCCGCGCACGTCGGCGGCCGCTGCGAGGTCGCGGGTCGTCGCGCTCCCGAGCACGGGGAACGCGACGCGCTGCACGGTGGTGTCAGTCAACGAGCTCGTCCTCCTCGGCGCGGTGGACGGTGATCGTGCCCTCGGCCTCCAGCTCGCGGACGGAGCGGACCACCTCGGCGCGCGCCTCCTCGACCTGCGAGACGCGCACGGGGCCCATGGCCTGCAGCTCGTCGTCCAGCAGCTCGCGGTTGCGCTCGGACACGTTCGCGCGGATCGTCTCGACGACCGGCGTCGGCGCACCCTTCATGGCGGTCGCGAGGAGCTTCGAGTCGATGCCGCGGAGCACCTGCTGGATGTCGCGCGACTCGAGCTTGACGATGTCCTCGAACGTGAGCATCCGCGAGCGGATGTCCTCCGCGAGCTCCGGGTCGCGCGCCTCGAGGCCGTCGAGCACGGCCTTCTCGGTGGCGACGTCCGAGCGGTTGATGATCTCGACCAGGGGCGCGATGCCGCCGACGACCTCGACGCTCTCGCGCGGCGAGACCACGGCACCGGCGCGCTGGCGGAGGACGCCGGCGACGATCCCGACGGCCTCGGGGGTCGCCGTGCCCATCGTCGCGAAGGCCTGGGCGACGTCGGTGCGGACACGGTCGTCGACCCCGGCGAGCACCGCGCTCGCCTGCCCGGGCTGCAGGTGCGCGAGCACGAGGGCGATGGTCTGGGGCAGCTCGCCCTCGAGCAGGCTGACGACCTGGCCGGGTTCGGCGTCGTCGAGGAACTCGAACGACTGCCCGGCGAGGTTCGAGGCCAGCCGGTCCATCACGCCCGCGGCGCGTTCGGACCCGAACGACGCCTCGAGCAGCCCGAGCGCGGCGTCCTTGCCGCCGCGCTTCTGCACGCGGCCGCGCTGCGTGATGCGGTGGAACTCGCTCATCGTGCGGTCCACGACGGAGTCGTCCACGCGGCGCATCCGGACGATCTCGGCGCTGATCTCCTCGGCCTCGAGCTCGGTGAACTGCTTCATCACCTCGGCCGCGCGCTCGGTCTCCATCTGCATGAGGATGAGCGCGACCTTCTGCGCGCCGGTCAGGGCGCGGTCGGTGGTGCCCCCGCCGGCGGGGACCGGGACGAGCGCGCTCACACCGGCGACCGGTCGTCGAGGAGCCCGCGGAGCAGGTCGGCGGTGCGCTTCGGGTCGCGCTCGGCCAGCGCGGAGATCTCCTGCCGGCGACGCTCGGCGCTGATCTCGTCCGTCGTCAGCACCTCGGTCGGGGCGTCGTCGTGGGGCAGCGTCTGCAGCGCGACCGTCTGCGGCTCGACGGCCGGGATCGCCAGGTCGTCGGTACCGAGGGGCAGTTCGAACGTCTCACCGGCGAAGGCGTCGAGCTCACCGACGTCGACGGCCTCGCGCGACTGACGGCGGGCACGGCGGGCCAGCACGATCGCGAGCACGATCGCGGCGGCGAGGACGGCGACGACGATGCCGGCGGTGCGGATGGCCGACCACATGGCCTGCTGCTGCTCGGCCTGCTGCTGCTCCTCGAGGGCCTTGGCGGCGTCCTTCGCCGCGGAGTCGTCGAAGTCCATCATCGCGACGCGGACCTGGTCGCCCCGGGCGTTGTCGGCTCCGGCGGCGGCGGACACCAGGTCGTTGATGCTCTGCAGGTTCGCGTTCTGCACCGAGTCGGCGCGCGAGTTCAGGGCGACCGAGATGGTCTGCCGCTCGACACCACCGGCGGGGATCTGCGTCGTCTCGGTGGTCTTGTCGACGGCGTTGTTCTTCGTCGCCGACTCGTTCTTGTAGCCGTCGTCACCGGCGGCCGTGCCGTTCGTGGTGGTGCCGCCGGCGGTCCCGTTCGGCACCGCGATGTTGTCCGGACCGAGGACGCCGGTCGCACCGGCGCCCGCACCGGACCCGGAGCCGTACTCCTCCGTCGAGCTGGACTCGTTGAGGGCGACTGCACCGCCCTTCGGCTGTGCGAAGCTCTCCGACGTCCGGGTGCCCGACTGCTGGTTCATCGTCGCCGAGACCACGACGCTCGCGTTGCCCGGTCCGAGCGTGGTGTCGAGCAGGTCCTGGATCTTCTTCCGGGTGGCCGCGTCGTAGTCGGCGGCCTGGTCGGCGCCGCTGCCTGTCGCTCCGGTACCGACCGCGGAGAGGGTCTGGCCCTTCTGGTCCACGACGGAGACGTCGGTGGGCTGCATCCCCTCGACCGCGGCGCTCGTCAGGTGCACGATCGACTGCACCTGGTCCGTGGTGAGCTGCGCGCCGTTCTCGGTCGCGACGAACACCGACGCCGTCGGGTCCTTCTCCTCGGACACGAAGACGGTCTTCTCGGGGATGGCGAGCTGCACGGTGGCGGCCTTCACGCCGTCCATCGACGAGATCGTCTTCGCCAGCTCGCCCTCGATCGCCCGCTTGTAGGTGACGTCCTGCTGGAACTCCGAGCTCGTCACGCCCATCTTGTCGAGGAGCGAGTAGCCGCCCTCGTTCGACGACGGCAGGTTGTTCGACGCCGCCTTGAGCCGCTCCGAGTACACCTTGTCCTGCGGAACGAGGATCGTCGCGCCGCCGTCGGTCAGCTGGTACGGCACACCGTCGGTCGTCAGCTGGTCGGTGATCGAGCTCGCGTCGGCTGCGGCCAGTCCGGTGAAGAGCGGCGCGTAGGACGCCTTGCCGAGCCAGCTGGCGAGGGCGATCCCACCGAGCACGAGTGCGGCGACGCCGATCAGCGCGATGGTGCGCTGCGCGGCGGAGAAGCCCTTCACGTAGGCGACGAGCCGCCCCCACGTGTTCTGCATCGCGGCGGGCATCAGGCCTGCATCCGCATGATCTCGTTGAACGCGTCGACGCCCTTGTTGCGGACGGCGGTGACGAGCTCGAGGGTGACCTGGGCACGGGTGGACGCGATGGTGGCGTCGTGGATGTCGTCGAGGTTGCCCGTGACGGCCTTGAGCGCCAGGGTCTTCGAGTCGCTCTGCAGCTGCTGGAGCCCGTCGACCGCGTTGCCGAGGCTCGCGGCGAAGCCGTCGCCGCCGGTGGTCGGCTGGACCGCGCCGGCGCCCGCGGCACCGCCGAGCGCTCCGGCACCGGTCGCAGCGTCCGTGGCGCCGGCGAACGCACGGGTCATCGCGTTGGTGGTCACACCGTTCAGTGCGTCGATGGGCATCAGTTCTTCCCGATCTGCAGTGCCGCCTCGTAGGCGGTCTTGGCACGGTCGACCACGGCGGCGTTCGCCTGGTACCCGCGCTGGGCCATGATGAGGTCCGCCATCTGCGTGCCGAGGTCGATGTCCGGCATGCGGACGTAGCCCTCCGCGTTCGCGAGCGGGTTGTCCGGGTCGTAGGTCACGCGTCCGGCGGCGCTGCCGAACGCCGCGCCCTTGACGTAGGCGCCCGACGTGCCGGCGCCCTCCTGGACCTCGACGTAGCGGGCCTGGAACGCGGAGTCGTCCATCGAGCGGACCGTGTTGACGTTGGCGATGTTGTCCGAGATCGCGTCGAGCCACTTCCGGTGCACGGTCATGCCGGTGCTCGCGATGCCGATCGCGTCGAAGGTCGTCACGAGTTCGTCCGCATCGCGGCGCGGAGGGCCGTCGCCTCGCCGCCGACCGCCTGGGTGGCGAACTGGTAGCGCAGGACCGTGTCCACGTTCGACAGGGTCTCCTGGTCGAGGTTGACGTTGTTGCCGATCTCGTTCGTCGGCTCGAGGCTGCGCGCGGTGGTCGCGGTCGCGTGCCCGTCACCGTGCACGATCGACTGCGCGAGGGCGTCCTCGAAGCGCACCTTCTCGGCGTGGTAGTTCGGCGTGTTGATGTTCGCGACGTTGTTCGCGATGGTGCGCTGTCGCAGCGACAGCCCGTCGAGCGCGCTCTGCAGCGCGACGCTCGTCACGGAATCGAACACGGGTGGCCCGTCCCCTCGGTGTGCGACGTCGTGCGACGTCGCCGATTGGCGGTGGCCGATCCGTGGCCGAACGAGTGAGCGATCCGTGCTCGGAGGGCGCTGTCGGCGGCGGCGCTGGGGACGTTAGGGCTCGCCCCGAACGGGGGGCGGGGGCTGGCTGCGGCGGCGGAGCTCGTCGAACACTCGTCGCGTGCTCCGCTGTGGTGCGACGAAGCCGCTGTCGTCCGGCGACGCATCTGTCGTCTCGCCCGGAGGTGCGCGACGACCCACGACCCACACGACGGAACCGCTGTCGTGCGACGACGCATCTGTCGTCGTGCTCGCTCGAGCAGGCGCGCCTCAGGCGGAGGCGTCCAGGTACACGGAGCCGCGCGGCTCGTCCGTCGCCGCGACCTGACGGAGCGCGCCGAGGTGCTCCAGGGTCTGCCGCCGCTCGGTCTCGAGCGTCGACATCCGGTCGCGCTGCGCGGCCAGCAGCCGGGAGGCACGACCCACCAGCGCGCGCGGCACCGGTCCGAGCGTGGTCGGGACGACCCACGGGGTCGCGTCGAGGACGATCGCTGCGGTGCCGTCCGTGGTCACGTCGATCGTGGTCAGCTCGTGCTCGAGGGCGTCGAGCACCGCGGCCCACGCACCGTCGGCGGTCTCAGCGGCGGGGGTGGGGTGCGGGTCAGGCGACACCGAGCGCTCCCCCGGTGCCGACCTGCGGCGCCTGGGTCGTCGGGAGGGCCGCGGCGGCCTCGTGCCACGACTGGCGCAGCGGCTCCAGGATCCGGATGCAGTCGCGCGTCGCCTGCACGTCGCGGTGCACGTTCGCGGTGATCAACGACGTCGACGCGTAGTTGTAGATCGCGAGGAGCCCCTCGCCGCCGTCCCACACGTCGATGCGGAGCGTCGACGACAGCTCGCCGACGATGGCCTGGGCGTGCAGCAGCTGCTCGCGCGCGGCCTCCCAGTCGGACGTCGTCTGCGCGGCTTCGGCGCGGTGCAGGTCGAGGAGCAGCCGGTCGTAGAGCATCGTGACGAGCTGTGCGGGTGTCGCCGAGAGCACGGCCTCGTTCGTGTACTGCGCTCGGCGCTGGTCGGTCACCGTGCGGGGCTGTGCGGCCTGACGGAAGGCGGCGGACTGCAGGTCGAAGGCGTTCATGGTCGTTCCCGTCACTTCGACGTCGATGCCAGCTGGCTGGAGAGCCACGCCGACTGGGACTGGAGCTTGCTGAGGCTGGTCTCGAGGGCGGAGTACTGCGCCTGCAGCGTCGCCCGTCGTGCGGTGAGCCGGTCCGACCAGTTGTCGATCTGCGTCGTCAGGTCCTTCGCGACCGACTGCTGCCCGGTGATCGAGGTCGTGATCGACCCCGTGTACTTGTCCGACGCGGCCGTCGCCGCGGCGCCGACGTTCGTCGCGACGCCGGACAGCATGGCCTGGGTGCCCTGCGGGTCGTCCGCCAGGGCCTTCTGGAAGACCGCGGCGTCGAAGCTGAAGGTGCCGTCCTTCTGGATGACGATGCCGATGGACGACGGCGACTTCCCGTTGACCGGCGTCGACATCGTCGTGGTGAGGCGCTGTACCGCGTCGCGGGTCGTGCCGTCCCCGGTCAGGACCCCGGCCTTCGTCGACGTGGTGCCGGTGGTCGGACTCGTGGTGCTCGTCACCGCCGTGTTCGTGGCGTAGTACGAGTTGATCGCGTTGAGCGCGTCGACGAGTCCGGACGCGACGGCCTGGGCCTTCGTGGTGTCCTGCGCGACCGTGACGGTCACCGGGTCGGTCGTGGTCTGCGTGACCGTGACGTCGAGCCCCGGCAGCAGGTCGTCGAACGTGTTCGTGGCGCTCGTGACCGTCTGCGCGGCGGCGGTCCCCGCCCAGAGTGTGACGCTCGCGTCCTTGCCCTGCGTGACGACGGCGGCCCCCGGCTGGGTGAAGACGTTCGTCGCGGTACCGGCCGTCACGTCGTCGGACGAGCCGCGGTAGAGCGTGAAGGAGGCCGCTGCGCCGGTCTTCGTCGCGCTGAGCTGCAGGCGGTAGAGCTTCGTGCCGTCGGTGTCGGTCCCGGCGGCGACCTTCGTCGCGGTCACACCGGCGCCGGCCTTGTTGATCGCGGTGACCGCGTCGTCGAGCGAACCCGAGGCCGGTGTGACGGTGGTCTTCTTCCCGTCGGCGCCGACGAGCGTGAGCGGCTCGGCGCCGGACGCCCATGTCGACATCGCGGCGGTGACGCCGACGTGTGCCGCCGCGGTCGACCCGACCTGGAAGCTGACGGAGCCGGCCGAGGCCGTGGCGTCGGTCGCGACGGTCACACCGGTCGACGAGCTCGTGGCGCCGTAGACGTCGAGCGACGTGGCCTTGGCGGCGTCGCCGGCCTTCGTCGCGAGGGTCTGCACGAGCGAGTTGATCGTCTGCAGCGACGACACGAACGAGTTGGTGTCGGTGAGCTTGTTCTTGAGCAGGGTCTGCGGGACCTGCTCGATGGTCATCAGCGAGTTGATCAGGTCGGAGGTCTTGAGACCGCTGACCAGACCGTCGATCGCGAGACTGTTGCCCGAGACGGACGACGTCGACATCGCGGGGCTCCCTGTCGTCGGGGGTGGTCGTGGATGTGGTGACGCCGCCGTCCGGAGGACTCGAACTCCTCCGGACGACGGCGTCGGTGGTGCTAGCGGAGGAGCGAGAGCACGCCCTGGGTGCTCTGGTTCGCCTGCGCGAGCATCGAGGTGCCGGCCTGGCTCAGGATGTTGTCGCGGGTGTACTTGACCATCTCCTGCGCCATGTCGACGTCGGTGATGCGGGACTGCGCCGCGGTGAGGTTCTCCTTGGCCACGTTCGTCACGTTGATCGCGTGGTCGAAGCGGTTCTGGATGGCACCGAGGGTCGAGCGGGCCTCGGAGACGACCTTGATCTGCTCGTCGATCTTCTTGATCGCGTCCTGGGCGTGGTCGGCCGAGTCGAACTGCAGACCAGTGGTCGCCACGCCACCCGAGCCGACGAGGGTCGTGTCGGTCGCGCCCGCCGGACTCGTGGTCGCGACGACGCCGCCGTTGCGAGCCTCGACGGTGAAGCCGGTGGTCGCACCGTTAGCGTCCTTCGTCGACGTCGCCGTGAAGTTGGCCGAGAAGTTCGCGTCCTTGTTGAGTGCGGACACGTACTGGTCGACCGACGTGAAGCCGCCCGTGGGTGCCGTCAGCGTGCCGGTGGTGACCTTCGAGACGTCCTGAGTGCCACCCGCGGTACCGACCGTGGACGTGAACTCCAGAGCGCTCGTCGGGAGATCGGCAACGGTCTTGCCTGTGGCGAGGGTGAACTTCGACCCCGAGGTCGTGGTCGCGCCGAGGCCGGCCACCACCTTGGAGACATCGGCCTTCGACAGGTCGACCGTGATCTGGCTGCTCTCATCGCCGTTCGCGCCGACCTGGAACTTCATCGAAGAGTTCGACCCGTCGAGCAGGTTGAGTCCGTTGAAGTTGGTCGAGGACGAGATACGGGTGAGCTCCTTCTGGAGCTCGCCGACCTCGGTCTTGATCGCGTCCCGCGAAGTGCCGTTGTTCGAATCGTTACCCGCCTGCACGGCCAGGTCGCGCATGCGCTGGAGGATCGAGTGGGTCTCGGTGAGGCCACCTTCAGCGGTCTGCACGACGGAGATGCCGTCCTGCGCGTTGCGGGCGGCGACCGTGAGGCCACCGACCTGCGACTTGAGTCCCTCGGAGATCGTCAGACCGGCAGCATCGTCAGCGGCGCGGTTGATGCGGAGACCCGTCGAGAGCTTCTCGAGGGACTTCGACAGGTCGTTCTGCGTCGCGTTGAGGTTCCGGTACGTGTTGAGTGCCGAGAGGTTGGTGTTGATGGACATACCCATGGTGGTTTCCTCCGTGAATCCTTGGGTGGTGGTGTCTGCCCGTCCATGGGCTGACATCCGTGACTCTCGGCAGGTCCGCCGAGGTCGTTAGGTGTCGGCGAGGAAATCTCCTCGCCGAAGATCAGCTGGCTGCGACGACCGTCGGCACCGACGCGTCCTGCACGGCCCTGGCGACCCCGGCAGCGGCGTTCGCCGCGACCCGCGCCAGGTACGCACTGCGCCGCGCGGCGGTCGTGCGCGACACCGGCTCGACCGCGGTGCCGTCGCCGTAGTGCTCGGCGAGGCCGTCCCGCAGGAGCCGCATCGCCTCGGACCGCTGCTGCGACACCGCGGAGTGCGTGATCCCGAGCTCGGCCGCGACCTCGGTGACCGAGCGGTCGCCGAAGTAGACGTTCTCGACGACGTAGCGCATCCGGTCGGGCAGCGCGGCGACGGCGGCGCGCAGGTAGCGGCGCTTCTCGGCCTCGAGCAGGTCCTCACCGGGCAGCGGGTCCTCGGACGCGATGACGTCGTGCACGGTCTCGTCGATCGTGCCGACCGTCCGGGCGGCGTCGGACATGGCGTCGGCTGCCGTCTGGCGGTCGACGCCCATCGCGTCGGCGATCTCCTGCACGCCGACCGAGCGACCGAGTCGGGCGGACAGGGCCTCCTGCGTCGCGAGGGTCTCGCGGATGCGCTTCCGGGTGCCGCGCGACGCCCAGTCGGACGAGCGCATGTCGTCGGCGAGCGCACCGGTGATCCGGGTTCGGGCGTAGGCGCCGAAGGGCACGCCGAGCTCCGGGTCGAAGGCCTCGGCGGCGGCGACGAGTGCGAGCGAGCCCACGGCAGCCAGGTCGTCACGGTCGAGGTGGGTGGCCCGCGCACGGACGTCCGACACGATGTAGCCGACGAGCGGCAGGTGCTCCACGATCATCGCGTTGCGTGCGTTCCGGTCCATTGGCTTCCCCTGGTCGACGTGCTGATTGACCCGTCCGTGGGCGCGACGGACACCGGCCCTCGGGAGGCCGGTGCGGTCGACGAAGAACCACCCGGTTCCCTCCGGGCGGTGCACCCGCGCCCCTGCGACGCGGTGCGGGAGTGTCCCCCGCGGTGCGGTTCGAATGTATCGGCTGGGAAGTGACCGGTGCAGGCTGTGAACGTCCCCAGTGCGGGGGGACGCGGGGTTCCAGCGGTCCGCACTTCGGCGGACAAACCGGCACGAACCGCCGGTTCTGTCCCCCGGTCTGGGTGACGGTGCGTCCCCCGGGAGCGCACGGCCGGGAGGCGCAGCACCGCTCCGCCGAGCAGCACCGGCCCGCCTCGTGCTCGCGTCCACCGCCGCGGTCCGCTTACGACGGACCGCCCGGCGTCGATAGTCCCCGCTGTCCACCGGAAGGCGGACCGGCACGACCCGCTGGTCGCCGACACCGATCCCGAACCGGGAGGAGCCATGAGCGTGAACGACCTGTCCGCCGTCCTCTGGCGCGAGCGCGAACTGCTCGAACTGCTCACGTTCAAGCTCGAGGAGGAGCAGCTCCTGCTCGCCGCCGGGCGCTCCCGCTGGGTGTCGCACGCCAGCCGCGAGGTCGAGCAGGTCCTCGAACGGCTCCGCAGCACCGGGCTCGAGCGCGCCGCGTCGAGTGCCGCCGTCGCCGAGGAGTGGGGTGTCGACCCCGACGCTCCCCTGCGCGACGTGGTCGCCGCCGCGCCGAACGGCCCCTGGGGCGAGATCCTCGCGACGCACCTCGCCGCGATGGTCGAGCTGACGACGCACATCGGCGCGCTCCGCGACGAGAACGACCGCTTCCTCCGGACGGCTGCCCAGGCCACCGAGGAGACCCTCGCCGGCTCGGTCGGCGACGCGTCCACGTACGACGCCTCGGGCAGCTCCGGCTCCCGTCCCGACGGCGCACGCCTGTTCGAGGGGACCCTGTAGCACCGTGGTGAGCACCTTCGGATCCCTCGCGACCGCCTACTCCGGCCTGACTGCGGCACGCGCCGGCATCGACGTCACCGGGCAGAACATCGCCAACGCCGGCACCGCCGGGTACACGCGCCAGCGCGTCACGCAGTCGTCGGTCCCCGCCGTGCAGACCGGTTTCGTGCACGGCACCGCTGCCCTCGCCGGGCAGGGCGTCTCCGTCGACGGCATCGCACGCCTCGGCTCCCTGACGCTCGACGCCGGCCTCCGCGCGGCGACCGGCTCGTCGGCCTGGGCACAGACCCGCGCGACCGGGCTCTCGGCGATCGAGGACGGCCTGCACGAGCCCGGGAAGAACGGTCTGTCGGCACAGCTCGACGTCTTCTGGTCCGCGTGGGGCGACCTCGCCGCGCACCCCGACGACGCGGGCGCCGCCTCGTCCGTGATCGCCGCCGCGACCACCGTCGCGACCGCCCTCGCCACCGGCTCGAGGGCGCTCGACACGCAGTGGGCGACGGTCCGTTCGACGGCCGCGACCCAGGTCGACCAGCTCAACGCCGCGGCGGAGCAGGTCGCCGGGCTGAACGTGCAGATCCGGTCGGCCCTCGCCGCCGGTGGCAGCGCGAACGAACTGCAGGACCAGCGCGACCGGCTCACGCAGCAGATCGCGGGACTCGCCGGTGGCACGGTCCGGACGAACTCCGACGGCACCGTCGACGTCCTCCTCGGCGGCAACCCGCTCGTGCAGGGCGACACCGTCCGCACCGTCGCGCTCGAGGGCGGCGCGCGTCTGGGCGACGGCGCTGCCGTGTCCCTCCGCTGGACCTCGGGCAGTGCCGGCTCGGTGACGCTCGGCGGCGGCTCGATCGGTGGCGCGCTCGCACTCCTCGCCCCCGCTGCCGGCGGCACGGGCGGCGCCATCGCCGAGGCGTCAGCCGCGTACGACCGGGTCGCGACCCGACTCGCCGAGACCGTGAACACCGAGCACGCGAAGGGCACCACGCCCTCGGGTGCCACCGGAGCGCCGTTCTTCGCCCTCGCCGCGGGCACCCCGGCCGCGCAGGGCCTCTCGGTCGTCCCGACCGACGGCGACGGGCTGGCGACGCGGAACGCGGCGGGGCAACTCGACGACTCGTTCGCCGACACGCTCTCGCGACTCGGTACGGTCGCCGGGGGTGCGGACCGCACCTGGGCGAGCTTCGTGGCGGGGGTGGGCAGCGCCTCCCGGACGGCCTCGTCGGAGGCGACGCTCACCGGACTCGCCCTCACCAGCGCGCGCACGCAGCAGCAGTCCGGCGCCGGCGTGGACCTCGACGAGGAGAACGTCAACCTGCTCAGCTACCAGCACGCCTACCAGGGCGCAGCGCGCGTCCTCACCGCGGTCGACGAGATGCTCGACACGCTCATCAACCGCGTCGGACTCGTCGGGAGGGGCTGACCGTGATCACCCGTGTGACCACCCAGATGTCGATCACGGCCGCGACGGAGCGGCTGCAGGCGAACGCCGCCCGCGTCGCCGACGCCACGCAGCGCGCCACCACGCTGCAGGCGATCGCGAAGCCGTCGGACGACCCGGTCGGCACCGGCTCGTCGATGCAGGTGCGGAAGGAGCAGGCCGCCGCCGCGCAGTACACGCGCAACGCGAACGACGCGGTGGGCTGGCTCGCGACGACCGACAGTGCCCTGTCCGGCGCCCACGCGGTGCTGACGACGGTGCGGGACCTGACCGTGCAGGCCGCGAACTCCGGTGTGATGGACGACACCGCCCGCGACGCGTTCATCACGCAGTTCCGGGCGCTCAAGGCCGACCTCGAGTCCGCCGCCAACACGACCTACGGCACGCGGTCGGTCTTCGCCGGCTCCTCGACCGAGGCGACCGCCTACACGAGCGCCGACGGCTTCGCCGCTGCGACCACCGCGGTGTCCCGACGCGTCGGCGACGCCCAGACCGTGCGGGTCGACACCCCGGGGGCCGCGGCGTTCGGCTCCGGCGCGACGTCGGCCTTCGCGGTGATCGACGGCATCGTCGCCGACCTGCAGAACGGTGTGAACGTGAACCCGAAGCTCAACGACGTCGACGCGGCGTTCGGCACCCTCCGTGCGGCGCAGGCCGACGTGGGTGTGCGGCACGCGGCGGCACTGGGGGCGCAGGACGCGCTGAAGACCTCGTCCGTCGCGCTGGAGACCCGTCGCGCCGGCATCGAGGACCTCGACCTCGCCGGTGCGGTCCTCGACCTGCAGGTGCAGCAGACCACCTACCAGGCAGCCCTCGCCGTCACCGCGAAGGTCCTGCAGCCGACCCTGATGGACTACCTCCGATGAGCATCGACCTGACCTTCCCCACGCCGCCGTTCGGGCTGTCGCCGGCACCCGTGTTCACCCTGGAGCCCGTCGAGGGTGCCGAGGGGCTGTTCGCCCTGCACGGCGACGACGCCCGGCTGTTCCTGCTCGACGCCGCGGTGCACCTGCCCGACTACGCGCCCGAGCTCACCGACGAGCAGGCGGCCCTGATCGGCCTGACCGACCCCGCCGACGCGATGCTCCTCGTGGTCGCCAACCCGGGGGCGTCCGGCACGACGGTGAACCTGCTCGCCCCGGTCGTCGTGCACGCGCGCACGGCCGTCGGCGCCCAGTTCATCCTCGAGGACCAGGACCTGCCGCTGCGTGCGCAGCTCGCGCGGCGGTAGCGCGGCGGCCCTGGCGCACGCTGCGGGCGCGGGGAGCGGGGCTCGCTGGCTGGCGCTGTCGTACGACTCACCCGCTGTCGTACGACAACGGATTCGTCGTACTTCTCGCGAGACCGCGGCCCCTCGCGGCTGACACGACAGATCCGCTGTCGTACGACATCAACGTTGTCGCACTCCTCGCCACCGTCACTCCTCCACAGCCGGGAGGTCCGGCTCACCATCCCCAGTTCAGCTCTCCCCCGCCGGTCTCGCCGGTCCACGGCGCGACGCTTACGGACATGCACGAACGAGTCCTCGCCGTCCCGCTGATCCGGACGAGTCGCTTCCCCTCCGCAGAGCGCCGCGCACTGCAACGTCGAGCACAGCGCGGCGAGCTCCGGCCTATCCGGCCCGGTGTCCTGGTCGATCCAGCAGCGATCACCGACCTCCTGCCAGAGGAACACCACCTCTTGCTGGTGCGCGCCACCGCACACCGCATCCAGCCCCCGAGACTGCTGGCACATCGCAGCGCTGCACTCGCGTACGGGCTCCCCCTCGTCGGTGCCCCACCGGACCGCGTGGAACTGCGGGATCCACGGCGTTCTCGCGCGGAGACCACGACCTACCAGCGGCTTCGGCCGCTGGTCGCGCGTGCTCCTCGCGGAAAGTGGGACGGCACTCCGCCGTACAGCCCGTCGATGTTCGCTGGCGTCGCCGTCGAACCGCTCGTCGACGTCCTGCTGGACATCGCCGCGACCGAACCGCTCTGCACAGCGCTCCCGATCATCGACGCCGCGTTGCACGGCCGTCGGGTGCTCTCGTCGATGCTCTCGGAGACAGCAGGGGCGTCCGCCACTGCGCGCGACAAGGCGGCGGCGGCGCTCGGGATGGGGTCGGCGCTGTCCGACTCCCCGGCGGAGTCGGTGTGCCGGGTGCGCTTCCGACTGCTCGGGACGCCGGAGCCCGTCCAGCAGCACGTCTTCAGCCGCGCGGGAGACCGGACGGCAGTCGTCGACTTCTGGTTCCCGGACCAGGGCGTCGTCGTCGAGGTCGACGGGCGGGCGAAGTACGGCGACGGTGCGGACGCCGCCGCCGCACACTGGCAGGAGAAGCAGCGCGAGGACTTCATCCGGTCGTTCCCCGAGGTCCGCACGGTCGTCCGGGTCGTCTGGGCCGACCTGATGGAACCCGAGCGCTTGCGCGCGAAGCTCCTCCGAGCGGGTGTGCCGTGCCGGTGACGGCGACCTGCACGACCACCGAGCCGGCGCGCGCGGCATGCTGCGAGTGCGGAGCTCCCACCGCGTCGGCGTACGTTCTGCGTCATGGCCCGACAGCACAACGACGGGGCGATCGTGCCGATGCCGCCCGCCCCGGTCCAGTCCGACACCCGCGACGACCGCACCCCCACACCCGAGAACCCCACGGGGTGGACCAAGATGCTCGACCGCGTCATCGCCGTGCAGCGTCCCGTGGTGGTCGCGCACGTGAACGCCGTGCGGCGTCGCCACCCGGATGCGAGCCCCGCCGAGGTCATCCAGATCCTCGAGCGGCAGTACCTCACGGCGGTGACCACGGGTGGCGCTGCCGTGGGAGCGAGTGCGGTGATCCCCGGTGTCGGCATGGCAGCGGCGCTCGGCCTCAGCGGTGCCGAGACGGTCGGCTTCCTCGAAGCCACGGCACTCTTCGCGCAGTCGGTGACCGAGGTGCACGGCATCGCCCTCGAGGATCCGGAACGCTCGCGCACCCTCGTGATGGCCCTCATCCTCGGCGCTCCGGGGACGCAACTCGTCAAGCAGCTCGCCGGTCAAGCCACCGGGGGCCAGGCACGCTCGGCGTTCTGGGGCGAGATGGTGACGGCCTCCCTGCCGAAGCAGGTGGTGAGCGGCATCGGTGGCAAGGTCCGCGACCAGTTCATCAAGCGCTTCGCAGCGCGGCAGGGCGCCTCGGTCCTCGGCCGTGCGCTGCCGTTCGGCATCGGCGCGGCCGTCGGCGGCCTGGGCAACCACGCACTCGGCAAGAAGGTCGTCCAGGCGTCCCGCGAGGGCTTCGGACTGCCACCGCGGCACTTCACCGTCGTCCTCGAGACGAAGCCGACGAAGGAGCGCGGCCGTGGGGCGAAGGACCGAGCGGCCGGCGACGGACGAACGGACGAGAAGGAACGTCGAGTGCTGCCGTGGCGCCGGAAGGAGCGAGACGACGAGGACCTCTGGGCGGACACGCCGCACCGTGACCCCCAGCACGACCGCGAGGCACCCGACGGGCGCGGCGAGCGCGGCTGACGTCGCACGGCTGACGGCGCGCGGCTGACGGACGGGAGGCGCGGTGCCAGCGTGCACCGCACCTCCCATCCGTGCGCGGTCCGCGTCCGTCGACGGGCCGCCTCCGTCAGCGCGTCACCGGGTCACGACCGCCGCTTCGGCGTCCGCACCACCTGCCCGGCGTGCGCGAAGCCCCCGCCGAAGCCGAACAGCAGCGCCAGGGTGTCCTCCGGCAGCTCCCCGCGGTGCCACGCCTTCGACAGCCCGAGCGGCACGCTCGCGGCCGAGGTGTTCCCGGACTCGACCACGTCCCGCACGACGTACTTGTCCCCGCCGCCGAGTGCCTCGGCCAGCGGCTCGATGATGCGGAGGTTCGCCTGGTGGAAGGCGAGGACGCCGATGTCGTCGAGCGTCACTCCGGCTGCGTCGACGACCGCGCGGGCGTGTCCCTCGGCCTCCGTGATCGCCCAGCGGTAGATCGACCGACCCTGCTGCGTGAAGTACTCGGGGTCGCGCGTGACCAGCACGGCCTCGTTGAGGTGCGGCACGCTCCCCCATGACACGGGTCCGATCTCCGCGGTGTCGGCAGCACCGATCACCACGGCTCCGGCACCGTCGCCGACGAGCACGCATGTCGAGCGGTCCGTCCAGTCGGCGATGCTGGACAGGGTCTCGGAGCCGATCACGAGGGCGGTGTCCGAGGCGCCGACGCGGATCGACTGGTCGGCGAGGGCCATCGCGTACTCGAAGCCGCTGCACGCCGTGTTGATGTCGATGGGTGCCGGACCGTTCGCCATCCCGAGCGCCGCGGCGACCCGTCCGGCCGTGTACGGCGACCGCTCGCGGTGCGTGGTCGAGGCGACGATCACGAGCCCGATGTCGGAGGGCTCGAGACCGGCGTCGGCGACGGCCATCCGACCGGCCTCGATCGCCATCGACACGACGCTGTCGTCGGGGCCCGCGATCCGGCGGGTCCTGATGCCGGTGCGGGTGGTGATCCACTCGTCGTTCGTGTCGACCATCGTCGACAGTTCGTCGTTGGTGAGGACCCGGTCGGGTTGGTGGTGGCCGAAGCCGAGGATCCGGCTGCCACGGAGTGCTGGCGTGTTCACCCGCGGCACGCTACTCCCCTCGGTCCACGGCGCATGCCGGGCGGAGCATGCACGAACGAGTCGACAGCCGGTCCGGACGCCGCGCAACCGCAGCCGTCGCCGGCGCGGTCACCCCCACGCGAACGTCGCCGGTCCGGTCACCGCCGCGCCGCTGCCGTCGCCCGGTCGTTCGCCCGCTTGATCGCCTGGACGAGTTCGTCCTTGTCCATCTTCGAGCGGCCGCTGACATCGAGGCGCTTCGCGACCTCCATCAGGTGCGCCTTCGAGGCGTTCGCGTCGACGCCGCCCTGGGTCTCCCCGGAGCCGCGCGTGCCCTCCGCGCCGGAGTCCGACGGACCGGAGGAGTCCTTCTCCTCCCAGTGGTCGCCGACCTTCTCGTACTCGTGCTTGACGGCGGCGTAGGCGGTGCGGTGTGCGCGCTCTCCCGGACCGTACGTCTCGTTCGCCGAGTCGAGCGTCTCGGCGAAGATGTCCTGCGCGTGCTCCGGCGACCGCTGCAGGGTGCTGGGGATCTCGTCCTTCGCGGGCATGGTGCGTCCTTCCGTGTGGGGTCCATCGGCCGCGCTCCGTGGAGGACGGCTCGTCCCGTTCTACGCCGGGCGCATGACCGGCACCCGCAGGGCCTGGTTCGCACACCCGCACCCGCGTAGACCGGAGGCATGGACTACACACACCTCGGACGGACAGGGCTGTCGGTGTCACGAGCGGTGCTCGGCACGATGAACTTCGGACCGGAGACCAGCGAGGACGACTCGCACGCGATCATGGACCGGGCGCACGAGCTCGGCGTGAACTTCTTCGACACCGCCAACGGCTACGGCGGCTCGGTGGGCAAGGGTGCCACCGAGGAGATCATCGGCCGCTGGTTCGCGAAGGGCGGCGGTCGACGCGAGAAGACCGTCCTCGCGACGAAGGTCTACGGCGAGATGACCGACTGGCCGAACGGCGGCAAGCTGAGCGCGCTGAACATCCGGCAGTCGCTCGACGCGAGCCTCCGTCGGCTGCAGACCGACCACGTCGACCTGTACCAGTTCCACCACGTCGACCGGGCGACCCCGTGGGACGAGATCTGGCAGGCGATCGACGTCGCCGTGCAGCAGGGCAAGGTGCTCTACGTCGGATCGTCGAACTTCGCCGGGTGGCACATCGCGCAGGCGCAGGAGGCAGCCGTACGCCGGGGCAGCCTCGGCCTGGTGAGCGAGCAGTCGATCTACAACCTCGTCGTGCGCGACGTCGAGCGCGAGGTCCTGCCCGCCGCCCGTGAGTACGGCCTCGGGGTCATCCCGTGGTCGCCGTTGCAGGGCGGACTGCTCGGCGGGGTCATCGAGAAGACCGAGAACGGCTCCCGGCGCCTGTCCGGCCGCAGCGCGGAGTACGTCGAGGGACACCGCGACCAGCTCACCGCGTACGAGTCGCTCGCGAAGGAGCTCGGTCACACCCCGGGCGAGCTGGCCCTGGCGTGGCTGCTGCACCAGCCCGGTGTGACGGCGCCGATCACCGGCCCGCGCACGATGGAGCAGTGGGAGTCCGCGGTGCGCGCCGTCGACATCCGACTCGACCAGCGCGCCCTCGACCGGCTCGACGAGATCTTCCCGGGCCACGACACCTCGCCGGAGGACTACGCCTGGTGACCTGACAGCACGGCGCACCAGGCGCCGTGGTCGCGACCACCGGACGGGAGGCGCGGTGCGGGTCCGCCCCGCACCGCGCCTCCCGTGCGTGGCAGGCGCCACGCGCCGTGGTCGCGACCACTGTGACCGGCACCGCACAGGACGACGGGCCCCGCGCCTGCTGTGTGCGCGGGGCCCGTCGTCATGCGGGTGGTGCGGTGTCTAGCGGACCGCGACCGGGGTCTCGTCGCGCTCCTCGTAGAGCACGTAGCCCTCTTCACCGTGGACCGCGGTGTCGATGCCGGCGACCTCGTCCTCGGTCTTCACGCGGAAGCCGATCGTCTTCTCGATGGCGAAGCCGATCACGAAGGCCAGGACGAACGAGTAGACCAGGACGGCTGCGGCTGCGACGGCCTGCTTGCCGAGCTGCTCGAAGGAGCCCGAGTAGATGAGACCGGTGTCGTCGGCGAAGAAGCCGAGGTAGAGCGTGCCGAAGATGCCGCCGACGAGGTGGACGCCCACGACGTCGAGCGAGTCGTCGAAGCCGAGCTTGTACTTGAGGTCGATCGCGAAGCAGCAGACCACACCGGCGAGGAAGCCGAGCAGGATGCCCCAGCCCGGGGTGAGCGCGGCGCAGGCCGGGGTGATCGCGACGAGACCGGCGACGGCACCCGAGGCGGCACCGACGGAGGTGGCCTTGCCGTCCTTGAGCTTCTCGATGAGGAGCCACCCGAGGATCGCGGCGGCCGGAGCGGCGAGCGTGTTCACCCAGGCGAGGGCGGCGATGCCGTCAGCGGCGCCCTCCGAGCCGGCGTTGAAGCCGAACCAGCCGAACCAGAGGATGGCCGCACCGAGGAGCACGAAGGGCGGGTTGTGCGGCTTGTGCGCGCCCTTGGCGAAGCCGACGCGCTTGCCGAGCACGAGCGCCAGGGCGAGACCTGCGGCGCCGGCGTTGATGTGCACCGCGGTGCCGCCGGCGAAGTCGATGACGCCCCACGTGGCGAACATGCCCGAGGTGAGGTTGAAGACCCAGGAGGCGACCGGGAAGTAGACGACGGTGACCCAGACGCCGGCGAAGATCATCCACGCGCCGAACTTCGCGCGGTCGGCGATCGCACCGGAGATCAGGGCGACGGTGATGATCGCGAAGGTGGCCTGGAAGCCGACGAACGCCATCGACGGGTACGCAGCGTTGATCGTCGAGGCCTTGGCCTCCTCGAACGCCTGGCCGAGGCCGATCTGGTTCCAGTCGATGCTGAAGAACCCGACGATGCCCGCGACGTTCGTGCCCTCGCCGTGGTTCGCGAAGGCGATCGCGTAGCCGTAGAGCACCCAGAGGACGCCGACCAGGGCGATCGCTCCGAAGGACATCATCATCATGCTGATGACGGACTTGGCCTTCACCAGGCCGCCGTAGAAGAAGGCCAGGCCGGGTGTCATGAACAACACCAGCGCCGCCATGATCAACACGAATGCCGTGTTGCCCTGATCAAGCATCTGTTCACCTCTCGCGATTGCAGTGCGGCTCTCGGGACCGCCCTCGGGTGCTGACGAGTCTGGCGAGGCGACGTTTCGCGAGGGAGCACGATGTGTTTCGCGGGTGTAACGCGTGGGGCTCCCGTGTGAACGGTGTGTTTCCGGACACCGGATGACGGGTCCGACACCGCTGACGGGACGCCGCGAGGGCCGGACGGACGCGCGCGTCGGACGGGAGGCCCGTGGCGGTGTCGCCACGGGCCTCCCGTCCGACGGTGGCTCAGTCGGCCGCGCGGGACAGCGCGACCACGCGCGACGCGGCCCGCAGGTACTTCTTGCGGTAGCCGCCGTCGAGCATCGCCTGCGGGTACACCTGGTCGAGCGGCGTACCGGACGCGACGATCCGCACCTGCGCGTCGTAGAGGCGGTCGACGAGCGCCACCCAGCGCAGTGCGTCGGTCTGGTCGGTGAACGCCTGCACGTCGGTCAGCCCGACGGCGTCGAGCCCGTCCACCAGCGCGACGTACTTCGACGGGTGCACGGTCGCCAGGTGGTCCACGACCGCACGGAAGTCGTCGAGCGTCGTCGCCCCACCGGGCAGTGCACCGACGACGTCCCCGACCACCCGCGCCGACTCGTCCACGGCCCGACGGCGGTAGTCGAGCCCGTCGATCCGCATCGTCTCGAACCGGTCGGACATCGCCTGGATCTCGCGCAGGAAGTCCTGCGCGGCGAACCGGCCCTCGCCCAGCGCACCGGGCGGGGTGTTCGACGTCGCCGCGAAACGCGTGCCCGACTCGGACAGCTCCTTGATGAGCCGGGTCATCACCATCGTGTCGCCCGGGTCGTCGAGCTCGAACTCGTCGATGCACACCAGGGACGTCCCACGGAGCAGGTCGACCGTGCCCTGCAACCCGAGCGCGCCGACGAGCGCGGTGTACTCGATGAACGTGCCGAACGTCTTCCGCGACGGCTCCGCGTGGTAGGCCGCGGCGAGCAGGTGCGTCTTGCCGACACCGAACCCGCCGTCGAGGTACACGCCGGAGCGCGCCGGCTGGACCGGTTCGCGGCGGCGGCCGAACAGCCCGCGCCGCGCTGGCTCCGGCCGCGTCGCGACGAAGGCCTCGACCGCGTCGCGCACCGCCGCCTGCGACGGGTACTCGGGGTCCGGCCGGTAGCTGGCGAACGACGCGTCGGCGAACTGCGGCGGCGGGACGAGCGCGGCGGCCATCTGCTGCGGCGTCACCTGCGGATCACGGTCGACGAGGTGTGCAGGCAAGTGTGGCCCCTCCGGGAAGCATGTCGTGCGGTGTCACGTTGCAGGTGGCGGTCGGTACGTCCGCGTACCGTTGCCCGCGGGCACCGAGGACCGATCCTATGCCTCGCCCGCCCGCTCGTCCCGCAGCCTGGAGGTACCCCCGATGACCGCACCGGTCGACCCGTCCGAGAAGTTCGCCGCCTACGCCCACCCCGAGCGCCTGGTGTCGACCGAGTGGCTCCAGGAGCAGCTCGACGCCGGTACCGGGTCCCCCGACCTCGTGGTCGTCGAGTCCGACGAGGACGTCCTGCTCTACGAGACGGGCCACGTCCCCGGCGCGGTGAAGATCGACTGGCACACCGACCTCAACGACCCCGTCCAGCGCGACTACATCGACGGCGAGGCCTTCGCCCGGCTCGTCGGCGGCAAGGGCATCGGCCGCGACACCACCGTCGTCATCTACGGCGACAAGAACAACTGGTGGGCCGCGTACGCCCTCTGGGTGTTCACGCTGTTCGGCCACGAGGACGTCCGGCTGCTCGACGGTGGCCGGGCGAAGTGGATCGCCGAGGACCGCGCGGTCACGACCGACCGTACCGAGGTCACCCCGGTCGAGTACCCCGTCGTGGAGCGCCGCGACGAACAGGTCCGCGCCTTCAAGGAGGACGTGCTCGAGCACCTCGGCAAGCCGCTCATCGACGTGCGCAGCGCCCCCGAGTACTCCGGCGAGCGCACCACGGCCCCGGACTACCCGGAGGAGGGCGCCCTGCGCGCCGGACACGTCCCGACCGCCGTGAACATCCCCTGGGCCACCGCGGCCGCTCCCGACGGCACGTTCAAGAGCCGGCAGGAACTGGACGCCGTCTACCGCGACGGCGCCGGCATCGGGGGCGCCGACGAGGTCATCGCCTACTGCCGCATCGGCGAGCGCTCGAGCCACACCTGGTTCGTGCTGCAGCACCTGCTCGGCTACGACAACGTCCGCAACTACGACGGTTCGTGGACCGAGTGGGGCAGCGCCGTGCGCGTCCCGATCGCCACGGGCACCGAGCCGGGTACCGTTCCCACCCGATGAGCACCGAACTCCCCCGTCCCCTCGCCGAGATCCGCGACGACTTCCTCGAACTCTCGCAGCAGGACCGCCTCCAGCTGCTCCTCGAGTTCTCCGACGAGCTCCCCGCGCTGCCCGAGCGGCTGCAGGGGCACGAGGACGAGCTCGAGCGGGTCGAGGAGTGCCAGTCCCCCGTCTTCATCACCGTCACCGTGGGTGCCGAAGGTGATGCGCCGGACGTGGTCCGGATGCACGCGACGGCGCCCCGTGAGGCACCGACCACCCGTGGCTTCGCGTCGATCCTGGCGCAGGGACTGTCCGGGTTGTCCGCACCCGAGGTCCTGGCGGTTCCGGTGGACTACCCGCTGACGCTCGGGCTCACCGAGGCGGTCAGCCCGCTGCGGATCCGGGGCATGGTGGGCATGCTCGGTCGGGTGCAGCGGCAGGTGCAGGCGGCCGTCGCCGCCTGAGACCGAGCTGACCGACGGACGGGAGGCGCGTGGCGGGTCCGCCACGCGCCTCCCGTCCGTTCGATGGTCGCGTACGACATTTCTTCCGATGGTCATCCGCGCTCCTCCCGTGCCAAGATCGAGGTGTCATCGGGGGGAGACGACATGGCGAAGGTCCACGGCAACGATCCAACGGGGTACTCGTACGGCGACGCCGACGCACTGACGACCGCGGCGCGCAACCTGGCGTCCGCGATCAACGGACAGACTGCGACGCGTGCCGCTGCGGTGACGAGCGCGGGACGCGAGTTCCGCGGGTACTTCTCGCAGGTGTTCGCCGACAACGCCGGCATCGCCTCCCGCAGCGCGAGCAAGCTCTCGGACGCGCTGTCGTCCCTGGTCGGCTTCGTCGACGAGCTGCGCGAGGCGGCGAAGCAGGAGGACCGACGACGGGCCGACGCCAAGGCGTGGGAGGCACGGAAGCGCGAGCGCGAGGAGAACTTCTTCGTCGGTGCCGCGCACGAGGTGTCGACGTGGTTCGGCGCCGAGGACGACCCGAAGCCCCCGGAACCCGAGCCGGAGCCCCAGCTCCAGGCCGATGCGGTCTCGGTCCGCAGTCGCACGATCCCGGCGGGCGGTGGCGGCAGCGGGGGCACGTCGTCGGCGGTGCCGGCCGATCTCCGATCGTTCGCCTCGAGCACCCGTGGTGCCGACGACTCCCTGTCCGGCGCGGTGTCGTCGTTCCGCAACGCCCTGGCCGACTACGAGTCGGGGTGCAACACGTGCTGGGGCACGCTGCACGCACAGTCCCTCGTGACGGCGGTGCAGGACTGGCTCACGGACAACGGACACGACGCCTCGTGGGCGGACACGGTGGTCCGACCAACAAGGGCAATCCTGATGGGTTGCTCGAGAACAAACGACACCAGATGCGCGAGGCGCGCTACCAAGCAGCAGGAGGGGATCCGTATTGAGTGCTTCGAAGGACGTCCTGGAGGTCAGGGTCAGCGACGTCTTCAGTGTGAAGATTGACGACGATCGCGCCTATGTCGGTCAAGTTCTGCATGTCGGCGAGGGTGCGGTCTTCGTCGTTGTCTTCGACCACCTCGTTCGGCATCCGGTCGCGATCCCCGATGCGCTCGCCGCGCTGATGCACCCGCCGATCGTGGCCAGTTGGACCCACGACGCGCGATTCCGGCCGGGAATGTGGGAAGTGGTCACCCAGGCGCAGACCGACAATCGGCGGTATCTGCCCGCTTCCACCTGGGGGCTGCCAGAAACCGGGGGCGTCCGACTTACGAGCTTCGACGAGACGAGGACCCGCGCTGCGACCGCCGAAGAAGCCGCTACCATCCCTCCGAGAACGACGCGATCGCCCATGCTCATCGAGAAGTTCCTGATGATGGCTGCCGGTGTGGCACCCAGAAATCCCGCTCTCGAGAAGGTGCGCTGGGTGCCGATGCCATCATCGTCGGAACTCTTCCCGGACTGAGTTCGGCTTGCACCGGGGCCAGCGTCAACGTCTCGCGATCGCCTCGCCAATGGTACTGGAGAGGGCTTTCAAGGCTCACCACAGCATCGGTCGCTTGATGTTGAACAATGCGAGGAGCGTCTCCGACGTGTCCATCGGCGAAGTGTTCACGATTCCCGTCGACGACCAGCGCCGCTCGGCCGGCCAGGTCGTAAGCGAGTACATATCTGCTCTCTACGTCATCATCCTCGACCGAATCTTCGGAGCTGACGAGGACCCGTCGCTCAGACTCGACGATCTGACGGGGTCGGAACCGCTGTTTTCCCGGCTGATCTTCGACTCCCGATTTCGACCAGGAATGTGGGAGATGATCGGACACGCTGCCGCCGACTCTGAGCGGTATCTGCCTGCCTTCACCTACGGGGCTGCCGAACTCGATGGCGTCAAGATCACGAATTCAGCGGCTCCGAGGTTCGGCATGCGACAGAATCCGAGTCGAAGGAGATTCCCCGTCGCGCGATCGACTCGCCGCTGATCTTGGAGAAAGCCATCCAGGCACATCACGGCATCCGTCGCTGGCTTCCGGCTTTCGAAGAAGTTCGGCACCGACCGGGGATAGCGTCGGCGAAGCTGTTCGATTGATCGTGTATCTCGGCATCAGACCGGAGTTCTGACATGCAAGAAGTGTTCTTCCTCTCGTCCATGGACAGCCTGCGGTTCTCGTCCGTCTTCCGGTGCGAGGTCGAACGACCGGTCGAGCTCCCGAACGGTCGTCATGCGCTGATGGTCAGCTGCGATCCACCCGTCCACGGTCGGGAGCTCGGTCACCCGCTCGGCATCAGCGAGTTGTTGCTGTGGAGTCGGTTCGAGGACGAAGACCTCTGGACGTTCCCCGCCTTCCCGCACTTCGTGCAGATCTGTCTGCCTGACGTCGACCAGCCTGCCCATGACATGCCTGCGAGCATCGCCTGGGGTGAGATCTACAAGACTGAGGCGGACGCGCGGATGCACGAGCTGGCCGCTCAACCTTCTGAGCGAGCACGCACGAATCCGGACCGCCCGCGGAAGAGCGAACGATGAGCGAACTGGCCATCGAGGACGTCCCCCTGCTCCTCGTCGGAGAGACGATCGACGCCATCTGGGTCGACTACTCGCTCCGACTCCTGCTCTCGAACGGCGCCACCGTCATCCTCGAGTGTCCGTTCTCCCTTGGTGGGTCACCGGACACCGCAACGATGATCGATCCGGAGGGCGACAAGTCGGGGCTGGTGCCGGCTCTCCGCCTGCACACGCTCGTGGTCACCGAGGCGCACGCCACGGGCTCGACGCTGTCGATGACGTTCTCCGACGGCTCGCGTCTGACCGCCGGACCGCACCCCGAGTTCGAGTCGTGGCACTACATCGGACCGGAGACGCCCCCGACCAGGATCATCATCATGCCGGGCGGGGGCCCTGCCATCTGGCTTCACCACCCAGAGACCGAAAGCGGCCTTCTGTCCTTCCGGACACGGCCGTCGGACGAACACCTGCTCCCCGCGTTCCACGACGTCTTCACATCGCTGACCGTCCCACCGCTCCGGTGGCTCGTCACCGATCTCGACATCGTCGTGCGCTCGGGATCGACGGTGAACGTGCACGAGTGGGACCGTCGTCTCAGAGCAGCACCGCCACCTGGCCTGTGGTTCTCACACGACGAGATGCTGACGCTCGTCCGTGACAACGACCAGCTGATCGACGGCGAGTTCTTCGGCGTCCCGTTCGGCGCCGCGGCTGACCCGGCCCGGGCGGTCCTCCGCATCGACTTCTTCCACAGCGGCGAGGCCTCCGTGGTCCTGGATCCCTCGGTCATCGGCGTCTCGGAAGCGTTCGAGCGGCTGTTCGGTCCGGAGGTCGCGGTACCCTCGATCGGCACTCGAGACGCTGACCTCGCCGCGTACCGCGTCCAGTCGCTCCTGCTCGCGTTCCTCGACACGCTCCCCGCGCCGGGAGCGGCGGAACTCCGACAGCAGGCCGAGGCGGTGCGAGCCGTCCAGGAGACAGCTCCGAGGATCTGGGACGTCGTGCTCGCGGAGACACCCCGAGCCGACTTGCCCGACGGTCGTCTGCCGGGATCGCTGGCCTACCGCACGGACGAGGCACCGCTCGCGGGTGAAGTCCTCGTGTGGATGCTCGACGGCCGGATCGACTCCTTCGAGCTCCCGTGGTTCACGACGGAGATGCCGGCCGAACTCCCCCGGCCGGACCAGCTCATCCGCGCCGCGGACGAGGGCGACGGAGGTCACGGTGTCCGGTAGTCGGCACGGCCACAGCCGACACGCTCCGGCTGCTCCCCGCATCCTCGTGGAGGCATGACGTGACGACCTCCGGCACGAGCGTGCCACTGCTCCGCCTGACCCTCCCCAGACGCCTCGACGTCCCACCCGAGCCCACGAGATCCTGGACGCCGTGCCGGACGACGCGGACGTGCTCGGGTACGACGCCCCTGCCGCCGCGATCGCCCGCGCACTCCGCCGGAGCAGACGAGCGGGGACGCCCCGCGACGATGCCCTCGTGACGCCCCTCGACGAGCTCGGGCACGACCCGGTGCTGGTCCGGTAGGTCGACCTCGGCGACGAGGTCCTCACGGTCCTGCTCCGGGCGTCGGACGGCGCGTTCCTGTCCGCTACGGTCACCGACCGTACCGCCGGGGTCGAGACCATCAGCGCCGCTGAACTCGCGACGCTGCTCGCCGCGACCGCGGCACCCGGCGCGGACCGGGCCCTCGAACTCGTCCGACTCCTCGCGCCCGACGACCGCATCAGACTCGTCGAGCAGGGCGCTCGAACGACCGCGGAGACGTTCGCGACCAAGTACGGTCTGCCCGCCGAGCGGGGGTTCACGGTCCTCGACCTCGAGTCCTTCGTCGCCGCAGTGGCACGCTTCGACGCTGACGACCTCCCCTTCTGCGCTCTCGACGCTCCCGGAGTGGTCGCGACCGTCGCGTTCACACCGGACCGCGCCGCGGTCCTCGCGACGACGATCGCGCGACGTCTGCCGCACGACCAGGACGACGACCGACCCTGACCCAGGACGGCCGGGAGGCACGGTGCCAGCTGGCACCGTGCCTCCCGTCCGACGATCGTTCGCGTCTACCGCGCGCTCGTCGCGTCCGTCGGTTGCACCACCTCGGTGAGCCACGCGAGGATCCGTGCGTCGAACCAGTCGGCGTCGTGGTTCCAGAGCTTCGTGTGCCGCGCGGTCGTCTGCACCTCGAGCCGGACGATGTCCGGCCGGACCCGCGCCAGTTCGTGCGACGCCGATGACGGCACGAACCCGTCGTCGTCGCTGTGCAGGATGAGGATCGGCACGTCGAGCTCGTCAGCTCGGGCGACCATGTCGAGTTCCCGGAGGTCCACCGGGTGGTGCAGCCCGGCGACGTGGTGCAGCACGGGCGTCCGGAGGATGCGCTGGGCGACCTTGCGCACCGGGCGCGGGAGCTTCAGGACACGGCTCTGCGACTCGAGCACCGCGTGCCAGTCGACGACCGGCGACTCGAGCACGATCCCGTCGACGAGCCCGGCGAACCGCGACCGCACGAGGGTCTGCAGGACGACCGCACCGCCCATCGACCATCCCATGAGCACGACGCTCCGGGCCTGCTGCGCGGTGAGCCAGCGGAGCACGCCGTCGACGTCCTCCCACTCGGTGCTGCCGAGGCCGTAGCGTCCGTCCTCGCTGCGCGGGGCGACGCCGTCGTTCCGCCACGAGGCGAGGACGACCGAGTAGCCGGCGGCGCGGAAGACCGGGACGGCGCGGATGGTCTCGGCGCGGGTGACCCCGCGACCGTGCACGAGCACGGCCCAGGGCGCGTCGGGGTCGTCGGCGCGGACGACCCACGCCGGCGCGGCGCCGTTCGGTGTCGGGATGTCGACGTCCTCGACGGGCACGTCGAGCTCGCCTGGCGTGAGGTAGAACCACCCGCCCCAGCGCCCGCGCCGAGCCGCGGTCGGGTCGCCGGCGTCGATCGCGATGATGCGACGCGTGACCGTGGTGTCGGTGGTGCCGAGCACCTCACCGACGCGCAGGTGCCCGGTACCGCCGCCGAACCACAGGCTGTAGCGCCCCTGCAGCTCGGTGTCGGCGGTCCGTTCGAGCGTCACGGTCATCCGACCGGTGTCGACCGCGTGGATCGGGACACGCTCGACGCGCTTCCGGTCGGGCGTGACGACCGCTCGGGCGACGGCGGCGACGAAGCCGCCGATGACCGCGGTGGTGACCGCAGCGGCCGCGATGCCCGCGCCGAGCGCGACGACCCCGGCCGATCGTGCGGTCTCCTGGGCCACGTCCTCGGCGGGTCGCGCTGATCGGGACATGGTCCGGAGCCTAGTCTGCAAGCGTGTCCGAATCCCGAGAGCCCGAGGCCTTCGAACGCCTGCGCGCGTTCGTCGCACCGGGCCGGACCCGCACCGAGACGACCGTCACCGAGATCCCCTCGCCGTCACGCATCGCACCGCACTCGATCGCCCTCGCGGCGGACGTGTCGGGCGCCGTGCACGGCATCGACTCCGACCTCGGGACCGGCCGCTTCATCGCCCTGTACGACCCCGCAGAACCGGAGGGCTGGGGCGGCGCGTTCCGCGTCGTGACCTTCGCCCAGGCACCGCTCGAACCGGAGATCGGCGTCGACGAGTTCGTCGCCGACGTGACGTGGAGCTGGCTCGTCGACGCGCTCGCTGCCCACGGTGCGACGTACGACCGGGCGTCGGGCACGGCGACCAAGATCATCTCGCGCGGCTACGGCGACCTCGCGGCCCAGGGCGACGGCGCACAGCTCGAGCTCCGGGCCTCGTGGACGCCCCGCGACGAGGACCTGACCGCGCACGTCGAGGCCTGGGAGGAGATCGTCGCGATGCTCGCGGGGCTCCCTCCGGCGTCCGACGGCGTGACCCTGCTGGCTCCGAGGAGGACCACGAAGTGACCGACCCCGCCAGCCAGGCCCGCGACGCCGTGTCGGGCGCCTCGGCCGACCCCGCGTTCGAGGACGCGCACGCCACCGTGCGCGTGATCGAGGACCGCGACGAGTACCTGCAGGCGGTCGACGCGATCGCCGCCGGACACGGCCCGGTCGCGGTCGACGCGGAGCGTGCGAGCGGCTACCGGTACTCGCAGCGCGCCTACCTCATCCAGGTCTTCCGCCGCGGTGCGGGCGCCTTCCTGTTCGACCCGATCGCGATCGGTGACTTCGCGGAACTGCAGGCCGCGATCGTCGACGAGGAGTGGCTGTTCCACGCCGCCTCGCAGGACCTGCCCTGCCTGCAGGAGGTCGGCCTCGTCCCGACCCGCATCTTCGACACCGAGCTCGGTGCCCGCATCGCCGGGTTCCCCCGCGTCGGTCTCGGGGCGGTGGTCGAGCAGCTCCTCGGCATCACGCTCGCCAAGGCCCACTCCGCCGCCGACTGGTCGACGCGTCCGCTCCCCCAGGCCTGGCTCGTCTACGCCGCGCTCGACGTCGAGCTGCTCCCCGACCTGCGCGACGCCCTCGCCGCGGTGCTCGACGCCGCCGGCAAGTCGCGGATCGCCGCCGAGGAGTTCGCCGCCGTCCTGACCCGCGCCCCGAAGCCCCCGAAGGCCGAGCCGTGGCGCCGCCTGTCCGGCATGCACGCGCTCCGCGGCGCCCGGGCCCTCGCGATCGCCCGGTCGCTCTGGACCGCACGCGACGCCTACGCCCGCCAGGTCGACACCGCCCCGGGTCGCATCGTGCCCGACTCGGCGATCGTCGCCGCAGCGGCGGCGAACCCGACCTCGAAGGCCGAGCTGAGTGCCGTGAAGGCCTTCACCGGCCGGGCGAGCCGGTCGGAACTCGACCGCTGGTGGGCCGCCGTCGAGGAGGGGCGCACGACCGAGGACCTGCCGAAGCTCCGCGGCACCGGCGAGGCGACGCTCCCCCCGCCCCGCGCGTGGGCGGACCGCAACCCCGAGGCCGACCGCCGCTACAAGGCCGCTCGCGCCGCCGTCGTCGCGCGTGCCGAGGAGCTCGACGTCCCCGTCGAGAACCTGCTCACCCCGGAGACCCTCCGGGTGGTGTCCTGGGAACCGCCGACACCGATCGCGACCGAGACCGTCGGAGCCGCACTTGCCGGGCACGACGCCCGCCCGTGGCAGGTCGAGGAGACGGCGTCGATCATCGCGCACGCCTTTGTCGACGCCGCACAGCAGCCTGCTGCCGAGAGCAACACCGGCTCGTAGGAACACCCCAACCGGCATGCGCTCGCCCAGGCGGCGGGCATAGCGTCGGTACCGTCGCCGGGCTCGGCCCGGCCGGTCGGGGCGGAACGTGCCCCGACTCGATCGAAGAGGATCTGGAGGCCCGGATTGGCCAGAGCAGCAGACGTCGTGTTCGTGGACGGTGTGCGCACACCGTTCGGACGAGCCGGTGAGAAGGGGGTGTTCTGGAAGACCCGCGCCGACGACCTCGCGGTCCACGCGATGCGCGGTCTGCTCGACCGGAACAGCCAGCTCGACGGCGCGGCGGTCGACGACGTCGCCGTGGCCGCCACCACCCAGCAGGGCGACCAGGGCCTGACCCTCGGCCGCACGGTCGGCATGCTCGCCGGGCTGCCGAAGTCGGTCCCGGGCTACGCCATCGACCGCATGTGCGCCGGTGCGATGACGAGCGTCACCACGCTCGCCGGCGCGATCGCCTTCGGCGCTGCCGACGTCGCCATCGCCGGCGGGGTCGAGCACATGGGCCGCCACCCGATGGGCTTCGGCGCCGACGTGAACCCGCGCTTCGTCGCGGAGCGCATGGTCGCGACCGACGCGCTGGTCATGGGCAGCACCGCCGAGCGGCTGCACGACCGCTTCCCCGCCATCACGAAGGACCGCACGGACGCCTTCGCCGTCCAGTCGCAGCAGCGGTACGCCGCCGCGTGGGCTGCCGGCAAGCTGCAGCCCGACGTGGTCCCGGTCGAGGTGAACACCGGCGAGGGCTGGGACATCGTCACGGCGGACGAGCCGCCGCGTCCCGGCACCACCCTGGAGGCCCTGGCTGCGCTGCGCACACCGTTCCGGCCCCACGGACGGGTCACCGCCGGCAACGCGGCCGGTCTCAACGACGGCGCCACCATGAGCCTCCTCGCCTCCGAGGACGGCGCGAAGCAGCACGGCCTGCCGACGAAGATGCGCATGGTCTCGTTCGCCTTCGCGGGCGTCGAGCCGGAGGTGATGGGCGTCGGGCCCGTCCCCGCGACCGACAAGGCGCTCCGCAAGGCAGGGCTGACGATCGACGACATCGGGCTCTTCGAGATCAACGAGGCGTTCGCCGTCCAGGTGCTCGCCTTCCTCGACAACTACGGCATCGCCCAGGACTCCGCGAACGTCAACGCCTGGGGCGGCGCGATCGCCGTCGGGCACCCGCTCGCGTCGAGCGGCGTCCGGCTCATGAACCAGCTCGCGGCCCAGTTCGCCGAGCGACCGGACGTCCGGTACGGCATCACGACGATGTGCATCGGCCTCGGCCAGGGCGGCACCGTCATCTGGGAGAACCCGAACTTCAGCAAGAGCGCGGCACGGAAGGCGGCCTGACGATGACCACCACCCCGATCGACCAGCTGACCGAGCTCAGCGCCGACGAGGTCGTCACCCACTCGTACGTCAAGCACGTGCCGCTGCCGTCCGGCGGCACGCTCGCCCTCGTCACGCTCGACAACGGCAAGGACTACAAGCGCCCGTCGACGCTCGGTCCGCGCACCATGCGCGAGCTGTCCGACGTGCTCGACACGCTGCGCGCAGCGGCCTCCGCCGGGAGCATCCAGGCGGTCGCGATCACCGGCAAGGAGTACTGCTTCGCCGCCGGCGCCGACCTGTCGCAGGCGGCAGCGCTCCCCTCGCGCGAGGTCGCCCACGAGCTCGGCGCCCTCGGGCACGCGACGCTCCGCAAGCTCTCCGACCTCGGTGTGCCGTCGTTCGCGTTCGTGAACGGCATCGCGCTCGGTGGTGGGCTCGAGATCGCCCTGCACTGCACCTACCGCGTGTTCTCCTCGGCGGCGCAGGGCATCGGGCTGCCCGAGGTCTTCCTCGGCATCATTCCCGGCTGGGGTGGCGCCACGCTGCTCCCCCGCCTGATCGGTCCCGAGAAGGCGCTCCGCGTCATCGTGGAGAACCCGCTCAAGAACAACCGGCTCATGGACGGCAAGGCCGCCGTCGAGCTCGGCATCGGCGACGCGCTCATCCCCTCCGTGACCTTCCTGCCGTCCGCGGTCGCGTGGGCCGACGGGGTCGTCAGCGGCCGAACGAAGGTCAAGCGCGCGAACGAGCCCGGCATGCTCGAGAAGGCCGCCTGGGGCACCGTGGTCAAGGTGGCGCGACAGCAGGTGGCCTCGAAGATCGGCACCGTCCCGAAGTCGCCCTTCCGTGCGCTCGACCTCGTCGCCGCAGCGAAGTCGGGCTCGCTCGACGACCGCTTCGCCGACGAGGACGACGCCCTCGCCGACCTGCTCGCCGGGGACCAGTTCGCCGCGTCGATGTACGCGTTCGACCTCGTGCAGAAGCGCGCGAAGAAGCCCGTCGGCGCTCCCGAGGGCGTCGAGGCGAAGAAGATCACGAAGGTCGGCGTCCTCGGCGCCGGGCTGATGGCGTCGCAGTTCGCGCTGCTGTTCGCCCGCCGTCTCGGCGTCCCGGTCGTCATCACCGACGTCGACCAGGCCCGCGTGGACGCCGGGGTCGCGCGCATCGCCGGTGAGGTCGAGAAGCTCCGCGAGAAGGGCCGCATCTCCCCCGACGACGCGAACCGCATCACGGCGCTCGTCAGCGGGTCGGTGTCGTACGACGCGTTCGCCGACGCCGACTGGGTGATCGAGGCCGTCTTCGAGGAGATGTCGGTCAAGCAGGACGTCTTCCGGAAGATCGAGCAGGTCATCGCGCCCGACGCGATCCTCGCGACGAACACCTCGTCGTTGTCGGTCGACGAGATGGCGTCGGTGCTCGAGCACCCGGAGCGCCTCGTCGGCTTCCACTTCTTCAACCCGGTGGCCGTGATGCCGCTGCTCGAGGTGGTGCGGGCCGACAAGACCTCGGACGAAGCGCTCGTCACCGCACTCGCGGTCGCGAAGACCCTCAAGAAGACCGCGATCATCACCGCCGACCAGCCGGGCTTCGTCGTCAACCGCGTGCTCGCTCGGGTGCTCGGCGAGGCGATGCGCGGCGTCGAGGAGGGCACGCCCTTCGAGATCGTCGCCGAGGGTGCTGCGCCGCTCGGCCTGCCGATGTCGCCGTTCGAGCTGCTCGAGCTCGTCGGCCTGCCCGTCGGTGCGCACGTGCTCGACTCGCACCACGCGGCGTGGCCGGAGCGCTTCTACCCCGGTGACGGCCTGAAGCGGATCGCGGAGCACGGCACGATCCTGACCCGCGACAAGAAGGGCACCGTCACCGGGTACGACCCCGCCGCCGTGAAGCTCGTCGCACCGTCGAAGAAGGACGCGAAGCCGGTCGACGCGGCGACGATGCAGCAGCGGTTCGAGGACGCCCTGGCGGACGAGGTGCACCGCATGCTCGAGGACCACGTCGTCGAGCACGTCGAGGAGATCGACCTCGGTCTGATCCTCGGCGCCGGCTACCCGTTCCAGGCCGGTGGCATCAGCCCCTACCTCGACCGCTCCGGCGCCTCGGAGCGCGTCTTCGGCGGCACGTTCCACACCCCGGCGATCGTCGGCCCCGCCTCGCGCTAGCCGCCGGCTCGGCCACTCCGCACAACCGGAAGCACCTCGCGCCACGGGAACCCGTGGCGCGAGGTGCTTCCGGTTGTGCTGCGGCACGCCGAACCACGCGCCGGCAGGCCGGCACCGAACCACGCCCCGGCAGGACGAACGGTGCCGCGACTCGCGCCGGTGCCGCGCCGACCGACGCCGCACCAACCTCAGTGGTCGGCCGACTCCCGAGTCCGCGCCGGCTTCGCCTGGGGCAGCTTCGTGCCGACCACCTGGTCGATGACGTCCCGCGCGATCGCCTGCGCCGTGAGCCCCACGTCCGACAGGATCTGCGACCGCGAGGCGTGGTCGATGAACTCGTCCGGCAGCCCGAGCTCGTTCACCCCGGTGTCGACCCCGGCGGCACGCAGGTCCTGCCGCAGCCGGGTCCCGACTCCACCGACGCGGACGCCGTCCTCGATCGTGATGACGAGCCGGTGGTCGCGCGAGAGGTCGATGAGCGAGGTCGGGATCGGCACGACCCACCGGGGGTCGACGACCGTGACGCCGATGCCCTGCGATTCGAGCAGCCCGGCGGCTTCGAGGGCGACCGGCACCATCGAGCCGACGGCGACGAACAGGACGTCGGGTTCCTGCCCCTCGGACGGGTCCCGCAGGACGTCCACGCCGTCGTGCAGCCGACGGATCGCCGGGACGTCCGGTCCGACGGATCCCTTCGACCAGCGCAGCACCGTCGGGGCGTCGTCCACGGCGACGGCCTCGCGGAACTCCTCGCGCAGCGTCGCGGCATCGCGCGGTGCGGCGATGCGGATCCCGGGGACGACCTGCAGCAGCGCGAGGTCCCACATCCCGTGGTGCGACGGCCCGTCCGGCCCGGTGATGCCCGCGCGGTCGAGGACGAACGTCACGCCGGCACGATGGAGCGCGACGTCCATGAGCACCTGGTCGAACGCCCGGTTGAGGAAGGTCGCGTAGAGCGCCACGACGGGGTGCAGCCCGCCGTAGGCAAGACCCGCCGCGGTCGTCACGGCGTGCTGCTCCGCGATGCCGACGTCGATCACCCGGTCGGGGTGCTGCTCCTGGAAGCGGTGGAGCCCGGTCGGTCGCAGCATGGCCGCGGTGATCGCCACGATCCGCTCGTCGGCCGCACCGACCGATGCCAGCTCCGAGGCGAACACCGACGTCCACGAGGGCCCGGACGACACGTCGAGCGACTCCCCCGTCTCGGGGTCGATGTGCCCGACGGCGTGGAACTGGTCCGCCTGGTCGCGGAGCGCCGGCTCGAAGCCGTGGCCCTTCTCCGTGATCGCGTGCACGATGGTCGGCGCGCCGTAGGCCTTCGCCTGCCGGAGCGCCGCCTCGACGGCCCGCTGGTCGTGACCGTTGACCGGCCCGATGTACTTGATGTCGAGGTTCGAGTAGAGCGCCTCGTTGTTGGTGAACCGCGCCAGGAACCCGTGGAGTCCGCCACGGACCCCCCGGTAGAACGCACGACCCGGCGCACCGAACCGCGAGGCGACGGCCTGCGACTTCTCGAACAGCGCCCGGTACTCACGGCGGGTGCGCACCGAGCTGAGGAAGCGCGCCATGCCCCCGATCGTCGGCGCGTAGGACCGACCGTTGTCGTTGACCACGATCACCAGGCGGCGGTCGTTGCTGTCCGAGATGTTGTTGAGCGCCTCCCACGTCATCCCGCCCGTGAGGGCGCCGTCACCGACGACGGCCACGACGGTGCGGTCGTCCTGCCCGGTCTGCCGGAAGGCGCGGGAGATCCCGTCGGCCCAGGACAGCGACGAGGACGCGTGCGAGGACTCGACGATGTCGTGCTCCGACTCGCTCCGCTGCGGGTAGCCGGCCAGCCCGCCGCGCTCGCGCAGCTTCGAGAAGTCCTGCCGCCCGGTGACGAGCTTGTGCACGTAGGACTGGTGCCCGGTGTCGAAGACGAACGGGTCGTGCGGCGAGTCGAACACGCGGTGCATCGCGAGCGTCAGCTCGACGACCCCGAGGTTCGGTCCGAGGTGCCCGCCGGTCTTCGCGACCTCGGCGACGAGGAACCGTCGGATCTCGGCGGCGAGCTCCGTCATCTGTGCGTCGGACAGACGCCTGAGGTCGCGCGGCGACGTGATGCTGCTCAGCAGGCTCACGGGCGCTCCTTTCGTGGGGCAGGTCCCCACACTATCCGCGCGACCGGGACACGGACGGGAGGCGCGTGGCGGCCCCGCCACGCGCCTCCCGTCCGTCCGGTCGCACTCCGCAGAGCGCAACGAAGGCGGTGCCGCACAGCGCTGTGACGCTGCGCGGAACCGCCTCGGTTGCGTTTCGCGGGATGGATCAGACGAGCGAACGGAGCACGTACTGCAGGATGCCGCCGTTGCGGTAGTAGTCCGCCTCACCGGGGGTGTCGATGCGGACGACCGCGTCGAACTCGACCGTCTGCTTGCCGGCCGGCGAGTGCTCGCTCGGCTCCGCGGTGACGTGCACGGTCTTCGGCGTGCGGCCCTCGTTCAGCTCGGTGAGCCCCGAGATCGAGACGACCTCGGTGCCGTCGAGACCGAGCGACTCGACCGTCTCACCCGCCGGGAACTGCAGCGGGACGACACCCATGCCGATGAGGTTCGAGCGGTGGATGCGCTCGAAGCTCTCGGTGATGACCGCCTTGACGCCGAGCAGGTTCGTGCCCTTCGCCGCCCAGTCGCGCGACGAGCCGGAGCCGTACTCCTTGCCGCCGAAGATGACGAGGGGGATGCCCTGCTCCTGGTAGTGCTGCGAGGCGTCGTAGATGAACGACTGCTCGCCGTCGGGCGTCGTGAAGTCGCGGGTGTAGCCGCCCTCGACGCCGTCCAGCAGCTGGTTCCGCAGGCGGATGTTCGCGAACGTGCCGCGGATCATCACCTCGTGGTTGCCGCGGCGCGAGCCGTAGGAGTTGAAGTCCTTGCGGTCGACGCCGTGCTCGTCGAGGTACCGACCGGCCGGGCTGTCGGCCTTGATCGAACCGGCCGGGGAGATGTGGTCGGTCGTGACCGAGTCACCGAGCTTCGCGAGCACGCGGGCACCGGAGATGTCGGAGACCGCGTCGGGCTGCATCGTCATGCCCTCGAAGTACGGGGGCTTCCGGACGTAGGTCGACTCGGTGTCCCACTCGAACGTGTCGCCCGTCGGGGTCGGCAGGTTCTTCCAGCGGTCGTCGCCCTCGAACACGGAACCGTACTCGTGGGTGAACATCTCGGTGTCGATCGACGTGTCGATCACGTCCTGCACCTCGGCCGCGTCGGGCCAGATGTCCTGCAGGTAGACGTCGTTGCCGTCCTGGTCGGTGCCGAGGGCGTCCTTGTCGAAGTCGAAGTGCATCGACCCGGCCAGGGCGTACGCGATGACCAGCGGCGGCGAGGCCAGGTAGTTCATCTTCACGTCGGGGTTGATCCGGCCCTCGAAGTTGCGGTTGCCCGAGAGCACCGCGGTGACGGCGAGGTCGTTGTCCTGCACGGCCTGCGAGATCTCCTCGGGCAGCGGGCCCGAGTTGCCGATGCAGGTGGTGCAGCCGTAGCCGACCGTGTAGAAGCCGAGGTCCTCGAGGTAGCTGGTGAGCCCGGCCTTCTCGTAGTAGTCGGTGACGACCTTCGAGCCCGGCGCGAGGGTGGTCTTCACCCACGGCTTGGCCTTGAGGCCCTTCTTCGCGGCGTTCCGCGCGAGGATGCCGGCGGCCATCATCACCGACGGGTTCGACGTGTTCGTGCACGAGGTGATCGCGGCGATCGCGACGGCACCGTGGTCGATCGTGAACGTGTCGCCGTCGGCCACGGAGACCGACGTCGGCTTCGACACCGTGCCGGGCGCGCTCGAGGCGTGCACGGGGACCTCGGACGCGGGGGCGTCCTGCAGGTCGTCGACGGCGTGCTCGTCACCGGGCGCGGCGGCGACCGGGTCGGACGCCGGGAAGGTGTCCGCCACGGCCTTGTCCTCGTGCGTGTGGTCGATGCTCGCGTAGTTGGCGAGGTCGACCTCGAACTGGTCCTTGGCCTTCGACAGCTCGATGCGGTCCTGCGGGCGCTTCGGGCCGGAGATCGACGGGACGACCGTCGAGAGGTCGAGCTCCATGTACTCGGAGTACGCGGGCTCCACCGACGGGTCGTGCCACAGGCCCTGGGCCTTGGAGTACGCCTCGACCAGGGCGATCTGGTCCTCGGACCGGCCGGTCAGGCGCAGGTAGTCGAGCGTGACGGAGTCGACGGGGAAGATCGCGGCGGTGGAGCCGAACTCCGGCGACATGTTGCCGATGGTCGCGCGGTTCGCGAGCGGGACCTCGGAGACGCCCTCGCCGTAGAACTCGACGAACTTGCCCACGACGCCGTGCTTGCGGAGCTCCTGGGTGATGGTCAGCACCACGTCGGTCGCGGTGACGCCGGCGGGGATCGAACCGGACAGCTTGAAGCCGACGACCTTCGGGATGAGCATCGACACGGGCTGGCCGAGCATCGCTGCCTCGGCCTCGATGCCGCCGACGCCCCAGCCGAGCACGCCGAGGCCGTTCACCATGGTGGTGTGCGAGTCGGTGCCGACGAGGGTGTCCGGGTACGCGTAGAGCTCGCCGTCGAACTCGCGGGTGTACGTGACCTTCGCCAGGTACTCGATGTTGACCTGGTGCACGATGCCGGTGCCCGGCGGGACGACCTTGAAGTCCTCGAACGCGGTCTGGCCCCAGCGGAGGAACTGGTAGCGCTCCCCGTTGCGCTCGTACTCGAGGTCGGTGTTGCGCTGGAGGGCGTCCTCGCGGCCGAACAGGTCGGCGACGACGGAGTGGTCGATGACCATCTCGGCCGGCGAGAGCGGGTTGATCTTGTTCGGGTCGCCGCCGATCTGCGCCATCGCCTCGCGCATGGTGGCGAGGTCGACGATGCACGGGACGCCCGTGAAGTCCTGCATGACCACGCGGGCCGGCGAGAACTGGATCTCGGTGTCCGGCTCGGCCTCGGGCTTCCAGGAGCCGAGCGCGCGGATCTGCTCCTCGGTGACGTTCGCGCCGTCCTCGGTGCGGAGCAGGTTCTCGAGCAGCACCTTCAGGCTGTACGGGAGCTTCTCGTGCCCCGGCACCGTGTCGATCCGGTGGAACGCGTAGTCGACACCCCCAACCGAGAGCGTGTCCTTCGAGCCGAAGCTGTTGACTGCAGCCACTGTGCCGCCTCCCTACTGATCGGTGTGCCCTCATCATCGCGGGCGTCGGAACGTCCCACCAGCAAGGCAAACCTAATCCCGACGGTGCTGGCGCGCCCCCGGGAAACTGTCTCGATGTCGAGACAACTCTACACCGCGGCGGTGTCCTCCCGACGCACGAACACCGTGCGGACGAGCAACCACGTGACCCACAGCACGGCCGCGTAGAGCGGGACGCCGAGCACCAGCTTCACCGCGGCGAGGAGCTCGACCTGCGCGGTCAGGTACAGCGGTACCTCGACGGCCAGCCGGAGCGCGAAGAGCCCGACCCAGATCCACGTCGCCACCGTGAGCACCCGGCGCTTGGTGGGGTCGGCACGCCAGTCGACGTGGGAGCCGTCCTCGTCCGGCGGGAGCAGGAAGCCGACCACGACGCCGATCAGCGGCCACCGGATCGCCAGGGTGACGAGCAGCCCGACGAGCCACACCGAGTTGATGACGATGCCGGGGATGAAGTTCGTCTCGGCCCGGCCGGTGACCAGCGCCAGGACCGCCGAGACGACCACGCCGGCGATGCCCGCGAAGGACATCACGAGCGACTGCCGCTGCGCCAGACGGACCACCACGAACACGAGCCCGACGAGCACCGGGATCACGACGCTCGGCACGAGCTCCTTCGTGATCGCGTAGACGACGAGGAACGCGAAACCGGGCAGCACCGACTCGGCGAGCCCGCGCACGCCGCCGACCGCACCGAGCAGCGCACGGCCGGAGGGCGCCTCGCCCGGCGCGACCCGGGCGATGCCGGCGTTCTGCACCGCCGCGCGGAACTGCGCCGAGAACGACGGCACGACGTCCTCGTCGACGGAGTCGTCACCAGCCGTCCGGGCCGGGGCCCTCCGTCCAGCCGGGACGGCCGGTCCGGACGCGGTCGGACCCGCGCCCGCACCGGGCGTCGGCGGGCCCGCGACCGGGCCGGCCGGCACCGCACCCGCGGCCGTCCCGTCGACCGGAGCCGCGCCCTGGTCGCTCGCGTCCGCGGGACGGGGGGTCTCGTCGTGGTCCGGCACCGTGCCTCCAGGCCGTGTCGTGGGTCGTTCGTCGCGGACGGTCGTCAGACGGCGGTCTGCGTCGACTTGGGCATGTGCAGCGGGATGAGGTCGCGCGGCGGCATCGGCGTCGTGCCACGCACGACGACCACGCTGCGGAAGAGCTCCTCGATCTCTGCGGCGTCGTCCGGCTGTTCCGCGGCCTTGCCGGCGATCACGCCGCGCAGGAACCAGCGGGGGCCGTCGACACCGACGAAGCGTGCGGCGCGTGCACCGTCGGTCGCGCCGGAGCCGTCGACGACGACCGGCACGAGAGCGCGGAGCTCGGGACCGAAGGGGCCGTCGACCTCGTCCACGCGGCCGCCCTGCCGCTCGATCTGGTCGGCGATCTGCGCGCGGATCTCGTGCCACAGCCCGGTGGACCGGGGCGCGGCGAAGGGCTGGACCTGGAGCGTGGACTCGTCGTAGTCGAGCCCGACCGCGACGACGCGCTGCGAACCCTCCTCGACCTCGAGGCGCAGGTGCAGGCCCTCACGCGGGAGGACCTTCACGCCGCCCAGGTCGACGTACGGGCGGACCAGGTTCGCCTCGGTCTCGTCGTGCGGGCCGTTGTCGGCACGGTCGGCCGGAGCCGACTTGTCGGTCGGTGCGACCGCGTCCACCTCGTCGAGGTCGGCGTCGGCATCGGTCGCGATGTCGACCTCCGGCGTCGTCCCCGCGATCACGGCGTCGTCGGCGACGGCGTCCGCCACCTCGACCTCGTCACGCTTGCGTCGACCGAACTTCATGCGCCCAATCCTTCCTGGAAGTCGTCGGCGGCACCGTACAGTGCGCCGCTGCGGTGGTCACCGTAGCCCGAGGAGCCGAAGCCGCCCTCGCCGCGGACGCTGTCCGGCAGCTCCTCGACGCGGGTGTAGGTGACCCGCGGCACCGGCATGACGACCACCTGCGCGATGCGGTCCCCCACGTGCACCTCGTACGGCTCGGACGCATCGGTGTTGAGCAGGGCGACCTTGACCTCGCCCCGGTAGCCGGAGTCGACGGTACCGGGGGCGTTCACGATCGTGATGCCGTGCTTCGCCGCGAGGCCGCTCCGGGGCACCACGAAGGCGACGTGGCCGTCCGGCAGTGCGATCCGGAGCCCGGTGCCGACGAGACGGCGCTCCCCGGGCTGCAGCACGAAGGCCTCGGTCGAGACGAGGTCGGCTCCGGCATCACCGGGGTGGGCGTGGACGGGGGCGTTCTCCCCGGTCCAGAGCACGTCGACTGGTTCGGTCACGAGACGAGGGTAGTGCACGAGCGTGGTCGTTCCGTGACCGTTCCGTGACCTGCCCCGACTCGTGGTGGGATGGAGGGGTGACCGTGTACCGCGAACGACTCTGGGCCCCGCCCGCCCTCTACCTGGCGACGGCGCTCGTCATCCCCGCGAGCCTGCTCGTGTTCCTGCCGATCAGCGTCCTGGCCGGCGTCCTCGTGGCGATCGGCATGTACCTCGGCGTGGTCGTGCTGCTCTGGGCGCTCGCCCCGACGATCGAGGTCACCGACACCGAGTTCCGCGCCGGCCGTGCACACCTGCCGCGGACGCTCGTCGGCGAGGCCACTGCACACACCGGCGCCGAGGCCACGACCCAGCGCGGTCCGGCGCTCGACGCCCGCGCGTGGACGCTCTTCCGCGGGTACGTGCGCGGGGTCGTGCGCGTCGAGGTGACGGACCCGGCGGACCCGACGCCCTACTGGCTGGTCAGCGCGCGCAACCCGCAGGCCGTGGTGGACGCCCTGCGTTCCTGACGCTCCGGGCGCGCGGGCCGGGCGGCTCGCACCGCCCCCGCCCCGCCCGTTCCTTTCACAACGGGTGCAGGAGGAAGCGGTTCCGGGCACACCTGGTCGTTCCGGAAGACCGGGTACGCCCGATCCCCCCAGGTACGCCCGATCCGACCAGGTACGCCCGCTTCCGCCAGGTGCGCCCGCCCCCGCCAGGCACGCCCGCGCCCGCCCTGCGCCGCAACGCGGAACGGCCCGCCACCCACGAAGGGTGACGGGCCGTTCCGGTGGAGCTGCGACTCAGAGCGCCGCGCACTCCGCGCACACGGGGCCGAGCTTCGACTCGTGGTCGAGCTGCGAACGGTGCTTCACGAGGAAGCACTCGACGCAGGTGAACTCGTCCACCTGCGGCGGCAGCACGACGACGTCGAGGTCGACGTCGCTGAGGTCCTGTCCAGCGAGCTCGAAGCTGCCGGGGTTGTCCGAATCATCGTCGACGACCCCCGACATCTTGTCGGGAACGCGCTCCTTGAGGGCCTCGATCGACTCCGAGTCAGAGGATTCGTCGGTCTTCCTGGGGGCGTCGTAATCGGTGGCCATGCCCATCCGTTTCTCGTGTCGAGAGGTCGTCGCCGGTGATCGGCGGCGACAGTTTGCACCACGACCCGCGAGAGCGCAAACCGAACGCCGTGCGGGATCGTCAGGCCGTGCAACCCACTGTGGTGGTCGGACATTCCCGGCGGCCGGGAGCGGACGAGGACGGTGCGCGGGGCCGGCAGCGGACGAGGACCGTCCGCGGGCGTGCGGGAGTCGGCGGCACGCCCGTGCGCCTCCGCGGCAACGGGGATGCACCGCTGCATACTCCTGGGGTACGAGCACGACCGTACGCAACGCTCGGGAGGCGCAACCATGCAAGACGTGAGAGTCATCGGAGTCGAGTCCGGGGCACTCCTGCTCGCGACCGACGGCGGCACCGAGTACCGGTTGCCGGTCACCGCGTCGCTGACGAGCCAGGTCCGCCAGGCCAACCCCGACGCCGGCCCCCAGAAGCGCGTGTCGCCGAAGGACGTGCAGGCCCGCATCCGTGGTGGCGCCGACGCGGCCGACGTCGCAGCGGCGCTCGACGTCGACGTCGAGTACGTCCGGCGGTTCGAGGGTCCGGTGCTCGCCGAGCGCTCCTTCGTCCTCGACGCCGCACGACGTGTCCCGGTCACCCCGACCGACGCCGAGGCGCCCGACACCTTCGGCGAGGCCATCGAGGCCAAGCTCGAGGCCGGCGACGCGACCGGCGTCGCGTGGGCGTCGTGGAAGAACGCCGAGCAGGGGTGGCAGGTCCGGGTCCGCTACACCGCGTCCGAGGTCGAGCACGACGCGCAGTGGTCCTTCGACCCCAAGACGTCGACGCTCACGCCCGACAACGGCGACGCCCACCGTCTCTCCGACACCGACGACGAGGGCATCGCTCCGCGCCTGCGTGCGGTGGAGAACGACCACCACGACGCCGACGGCACGCGCTTCGACTCCGGTGCCTTCCGCGTCGAGCAGACCGAGGACGCGCCGGCCCCCGAGGCCCAGGAGCGTCCGCTCCGTGCGCCGCTCCCCCGCATCGGGGCCGCGCCCGTCGAGGAACGCTCGCCCGGCAACGAGACCGCCGACCTGCTCGAGGCACTCCGCCGTCGGCGCGGTGAGCGCGAGGCGGCATCCTTCACCGAACAGCAGGACGAGCCCCGCGGGACCTCCATCAGCGTCGTGGACGTCCCCCTCCAGGGCTGGGACTCGCCGGCCTCCGCCCCCGAGCGTGACGACCGTCCGGCATCGGCTCCCGAGACCGACGGCCGCTCCGAGCGCAAGAAGCGCAACCGCCGGTCGATGCCGAGCTGGGACGAGATCGTCTTCGGCACCCGCCCGGAGGACCCCGCCTGATCCAGCCTCCTCGGTCCGGTCCGTCCGGCCTGGAGGCCCGGTGCAGCCCCGCCACGCTCGTCGCGTCGCGGGGCTGCTCGCGTTCCCGCCCGGGTCAGCCCGCGAAGGCGCCCGCCAGCCGCAGGGGCACGAAGACCTCGTCGTCCGTCATGGCACCGTGCTGCCCGATCATCCGCTTCGGCTCCTTGCGCGGGTCGAGGTCGCGGTCGTCGTTGAAGGCCCACGACCCCCTCGCGACCACGACGACGTCCCCGATGCGCGGGAGCACGCGGTCGTCCACGGCACCGAACCACCCGGCGGCCACGGCCTCGTCGCGGCTGGCGACGTACGCCTTCTTGCCGTAGCGGGTGCGCCAGGCCTCGACCAGCGCCGGGACGTCGGTGCCGGGGCGCACGGCCAGCTGACGGCAGCGGGGGTCCCCGGCGATCCCCACGACGTCCACGAGGAGCGCGGGGTCCATCGCGATGTTCGCCTCGGCCGGCACGTCGAGCACGCCGTGGTCGGCCGTCACGAGGATGCCCACGTCGGCGGCGCCGCGGGTCGCGAGCCGGGCGAGCTCGCCGTCGAGTGACTCGAGCGCCGCGGTCCAGCGGTCGGACTCCCACCCGTGCTTGTGCCCGATCGAGTCGAGCTCCGGCACGTAGAGGTAGACGAGCGATCGGCCGGACGCCGTCGCCGCCAGTGCGGCGTCGACCCGCTGCGCGATGCTGTCGGCTGCGGTGTACCGGGCACCGCCGAGCACGTTCGCGGTCATCCCCGAGGACTCGTAGCGGGCCGGACCGACCACCACGGGCTCGATGCCGAGCGCGCTGGCCTCGGTGAAGACGGTGTCGGCGAGCAGCCAGCCCGTCGGCACCTCGGAGTCCCAGCCGGACAGCAGGTTGACCACCCGCTCGCCCTCGGGCTCCCACCCGCTGTAGCCGACCACGCCGTGCGTGCCGGGCGAGCGGCCGGTCGTCAGGGTGCTGAGCGCCGCGGCGGTCGTCGTCGGGAACCCGCTGCGCAGGCGCTTGAGGGTGCCGCCGCCGGTGGCGGCGGTGAGCCAGCGGGCGTGCCCGGCGCGGGCCGACAGGGCGGACGACCCGAGGCCGTCGACCAGCACGACGACGACCGAGCGGGCAGGACGGAGGGTGATCCGTGCCTCCCGGCCGGTGGTGCGCAACCACGTGTCGTCGGCGGCGCCGAGCGCGACGAGGCAACTCGGCAGCACGTCGGCGAGGTTCGCGGTGGTGTCTGGGGCGCTCGGTACGCTGGGGGGCACCCCACGATCCTCCCAGAAAGGTCCCATGGCACGCACGGAAGCAGTCGGCCTGCCCGACGGTGAGCGCATCGAGGACGTCGACGTCTCCGAGGAGATGCAGGGTTCGTTCCTCGAGTACGCGTACTCCGTCATCTACTCGCGGGCCCTGCCGGACGCGCGCGACGGCCTCAAGCCGGTGCAGCGACGCATCCTCTACCAGATGGCGGAGATGGGGCTCCGACCGGACCGTGGGCACGTGAAGAGCGCCCGCGTCACCGGCGAGGTGATGGGCAAGCTGCACCCGCACGGCGACGGCGCGATCTACGACGCCCTCGTGCGCCTGGCGCAGCCGTTCACGATGCGTGTGCCGCTGGTCGACGGGCACGGCAACTTCGGGTCGCTCGACGACGGCCCCGCGGCCGCCCGGTACACCGAGGCCCGTCTGGCCGAGCCGTCGATGGCGATGACGGAGGGCCTGGGCGAGGACGTCGTCGACTTCGTCCCGAACTACGACAACCAGATCATGCAGCCGGGCGTGCTGCCGGCGGCGTTCCCGAACCTGCTCGTCAACGGCGCCTCAGGCATCGCGGTCGGCATGGCGACGAACATGGCGCCGCACAACCTGGGCGAGGTGGTCGAGGCCGCGAAGCACCTGCTCCTGAACCCGACGGCGACCCTCGAGGAACTGATGGAGTTCGTGCCGGGCCCGGACCTGCCGTCCGGTGGCACGATCGTCGGGCTCTCCGGAGTGCGCGACGCCTACGCGACGGGCCGCGGCTCGTTCCGCACCCGGGCGAAGGTGTCCGTCGAGAACCTCACGCCGCGCAAGGTCGGCCTCGTCGTCACGGAGCTGCCGTACCTGGTCGGCCCCGAACGCGTGATCGAGAAGATCAAGGACGGCGTCCAGGCGAAGAAGCTCGTCGGCATCTCCGACGTCAACGACCTGACGGACCGGAACCACGGGCTGCGGCTGGTCATCGGCATCAAGTCCGGCTTCAACCCGACGGCCGTGCTCGAGCAGCTCTACAAGCACACCCCGCTCGAGGACGGCTTCGGCATCAACAACGTCGCGCTCGTGCAGGGATCACCGCGCACGCTCGGCCTGCGCGAACTGCTCGACGTCTACGTGCAGCACCGGCTCGACGTGGTCACCCGGCGCTCCCGGTACCGGCTCGCCCGTCGGAAGGAACGGCTGCACCTCGTCGAGGGTCTGCTCATCGCGATCCTCGACATCGACGAGGTCATCGAGGTCATCCGCTCGTCCGACGACTCCGAGGCCGCACGGACGAAGCTGCAGGACGTCTTCGACCTGTCCGAGGTGCAGGCCGAGTACATCCTCGAGCTGCGTCTGCGGCGCCTGACGAAGTTCTCGCGCCTCGAGCTCGAGGGCGAGCGCGACCAGCTCCTCGCAGACATCGCCGCGCTCGAGGAACTGCTGGCGTCCGATGCCCGGCTCCGTGCCCAGGTTGCGGTCGAACTGACCGAGGTCTCCGACCGGTTCGCCACGCCGCGCCGCACCCTGCTCACCGAGGCGGATGCCCCGGTGCGCGGTGGTCGCAAGGCTGCGGTCGACCCCGAGTCGCTGCAGATCGCCGACGCTCCGTGCCGTGTGCTGCTCTCCACGACCGGTCGACTCGTGCGGGTGGACATCCCCTCCTCGGACCTCGGGATCGTGCGGGTGCCGAAGCGGTCGAAGCACGACGCGGTCCGCTCGACCGTCGTCTCCACCGTCCGTGGGCAGGTCGGTGCACTGACCTCGACCGGCCGCGTGCTGCGGTTCTCCCCCGTCGACGTCCCCGCGGTGCCGCCGGCGTCCGTCCGGCTCGACGCCGGCGTGCGGGTGTCCGACTACCTCGGGATCGCTCGCACCGAGTCCGTCGTCGCGCTCGTCGACCTGTCCGCAGGGGCGGGCGACTCGCTCGCCATCGGTACCGCGCAGGGCGTCGTGAAGCGCGTCGCCACCGGCGCATGGCCGGACAAGGACGAGTTCGTCGCCATCGGGCTGAAGCCGAAGGACACCGTCGTCGGGGCCGCGCAGGCGCCCGAGTCGGACGACCTCGTGTTCATCACGTCGAACGCGCAGCTGCTGCGGTTCCCGGCTTCGGGCGTCCGGCCGCAGGGGCTGCCCGCGGGCGGCGTCGCCGGGGTCTCCCTGGCTTCCGGCGCATCGGTGATCTGGTTCGGGTCCGTGGCGCTGTCCGAGGACGCGGTGGTCGCCACCGTGTCGACGGCGTCGGGGGCGCTGCCCGGAACGGACCCCGGACGGGCGAAGGTCTCGGCGTTCTCGGAGTTCCCCGCGAAGGGACGTGCTACGCAGGGAGTGCGGGCGCACGCGTTCCTCAAGGGCGAGGACGGTCTGACCGTGGCGTGGGCCGGCATCGCGCCGCCGCACGCCGTCGGGTCGGACGGAGCCGCGCGGACCCTGCCCGACTGGCTGTCGAAGCGCGACGGGTCGGGAGCGCCGCTCGAGGCCGTGATCGGCTCGATCGGCGGCAGCGCAGCAGCCCTGGACGGTACCGCGGGCGAGGCGTAGGCGGGGTCCCGCCCGCCGCTGCGCGCGAGTGTGCGGCCGCCGTGTTCCCGCCTTGGTCGCACGACTTGCCGTCCCGCGCCGCTGGTGCCGACGTGTCGTGCGACCTGAGCGTCGGCACGCGGCGTGTCACGCGCCCGGAGGGTCGACCTGACGGCCGGGAGGCGCGGTGGCCGTCATCGCCTCGCCTCCCGTCCGCCAGCTGGTCCCTCGAGACGCCCGGGACGCCGCGAGACGCCGTGGGATCCACGAGACGAGGCCGAGTTCGCGAGACGCCGCCGGATCCGGCGGCGTCTCGGCACGACGACGGCGTCTCGTCCGGCCGGCGGTGTCTCGGCCAGACAGCAGAGGGCGAGAACCGTCGGCCAGCGCGAGTCTCGGGCCGTGCGCCGCCGCCAGGCGCCGCTTCGCGCTGCGGCCGTGCGCCGCCGCTGAGCGCCACTTCGCGCTGCCGCTGGGCGC
>NZ_JBIQDQ010000010.1:46210-127217 GCF_045370965.1 Curtobacterium sp. 179-B 9B NHS | reverse complement strand
CCGGAAGCTAAGCCTCTCAGCGCCGATGGTACTGCAAGGGGGACCTTGTGGGAGAGTAGGACGCCGCCGGACTCAACTTCAGCAACACCAGGAAACCCCTGACCGTGACCGGTCAGGGGTTTCCTGCGTTACCGGGCCGACCCGCATCGAGGCTGATGCTGTCGCGTGTTTGCCGGCTTCTCGAGTCGTGTCGGCCAGGATGATCGTGTGGGGGACTGGTGATCATGATGATCCGCGGGGAGCCGACACTGCCGTGGCCGGACGTGCGGTGGGACCGTCTGGCGATCGTCGGCAACCTCGTGTTCGAGGTTCCGGACGACTGGACGGCGATCGCAGGGCCGGGTGCGGTCGAGCTCGCACGTGCCGGGTCCACCATGACCCTGCGCCACGTCCATGCGCGTGGTGCCGACCCTGCTGCGGGGTTCGCAGCCGTGGCAGCGGATGACCACGAGGCGCTGCTCATCGAAGGCGCTCCGGAGCGGTTGGCCGTTCTGCGGAGCACGGGAACGATCTTCGACGTCCGGTACGGCAGTGTCGGGTCGACAGCAGTGCGCATCGCGTCACGCGGGCCGATCGACGAGTGGCCGCTGGCGGTGCAGGTCATCGACGACGTGCTGCGGTCGCGATGGTCGACCGCCTCGGTTGAGCGATCAGCAGCGATCCCGCCGGCAGACCGCGTCGGCGGCGCGGGCTCCACGAGCGGCAGCGCTGCGTCGGAGGGGCGTGATCGTGCGGCGGCGCTGCTCACGGTCCGTGGGCCGGACGGATTGTTCGAGCACCTCGTGCAGGTGGAGGACCGCGGGGTCGTCCCCGGACGGGTCCGACGGTCGGAGGTGGGTACGGCTGCTCGCGCTGCCGGTCTCACAGGACGCTTCGGCGCGCTGACGTCCGCCGGTGCCGCGCTCCTGCGTCCGGCGCACGGCCCGGAGGACCTGCTCGTCGTCGAGTCCCGGACGCGCGACGTCGTGACGAGGCGATGGCGCGCATGGCTCAGCAAGGGTTCGGCACTCGTCGTCGAGGACGGCGACGGGCACAGCGCGATGGACGTGATCCCGCACGGGCTGCTCAGCCGGGAGCTCCTCGCGTGGTTCGGCGTCGATCCGAGCTGGGTGATCGAGGACCAGGAGCCGGCGACGGTCCCGCTCGCCGCCCTGGACGATCGTGACGGTCCGTGCCCGAGCGAGGTCAGCTGGATGCAGGCTGCCTGGCCCGTCCGCGACTGGCACACCGTCCGCGGGTGGGGCGAGCGCCGGCAGTTCGCAGTGCTGTCGATCGTGGTGCCGGGCATCGGTGTCTTCGACCGGGAGATCGACGGCGACACGGTCACCATGCGGCCGTCCTCGCCGGCGGCGTTCGCGCGGGACGTCGTCCGGTTCCTGACGGTCGAACGGCCGGACCCGGCCTGAGCGCAGGCGTCTGCCGCTCCTCAGGGCAGCAGTCCGAGCTCCATGGCGCGGGTGACCGCTCGGGTGCGGTCGTTCACGCCGAGCTTCTCGAACACGTGCCCGAGGTGCGTCTTCACCGTGGTCTCGCTGACGAAGAGCGTGCGCCCGATGGCGGGGTTCGAGTTCCCCTGCGCCACGAGCTGGAGCACCTCGAGCTCGCGCGGGCTCAGCGCCGGCCCGACCGGGGCCCTGGCGGTGGTCCGGCGCACGAGCGCTGCAGCTGCGGAGGGCGCGAGTGCGGTCTCGCCCCGGGCGGTTGCGCGGAGGCCCGCGAGGATCTCGGACTCGGGCGCCGCCTTGAGCAGGTAGCCCGAGGCGCCGGCCTCGATCGCCGCCAGGATCTGATCGTCGGACTCGTACGTGGTCAGGATGAGCACGCGGATGCCCGGCTCGCGCGCGAGGATGCGCGCCGTTGCCGCGTCCCCGGTGCATCCGGGCATCCGGAGGTCCATCAGCACGACGTCGGGACGCTCCGCCAGGACGGTCGCGACGGCTCCGTCACCATCGCTGGCCTGCCCGACGACCTCGACGTCGTCGGCGTCCTGCAGCAGGGCGACGATGCCCGCGCGGACGATCGGGTGGTCGTCCGCCACCACGACCCGGATCACCGCGTCGCTCCGGGGACGGAGGACTGCTCCGGTGCGGCCGGGAGGCTCGGTTCGGCTCCGGCCGGGACCGACGCTTCGATCGCGGTGCCGGTCCCCGGTGTCGACGTCACGACGCAGGTCCCGCCCGCCAGGGCGAGTCGGTCGCGCAGCCCGCGCAGGCCGTGCCCGACGGTCGGTGCAGCGGCGTCGAAGCCGACGCCGTCGTCCTCGACACGCAGGACGACGCACCGGCCGTCCACGTGCAGTGCGACGCGCGCCGAGGTGGCCCGAGCGTGTGCGCGGACGTTCGCCAGTGCCTCCTGTCCGACGCGGAGCAGGACCACCTGCGCGTCCCGGTCGAGCGGGCAGTCCGGGGCGTCGACCATGACGGGGATCCCCGTCTCGCGGGTGAAGCGTTCGCCGAGCCGGTGCAGCGCAGCACCCAGGCCGTCGCTGGCGACCCCCGCGGCGCCGGCCGCGACCAGGATCCGCGACTCCTCGAGCGCGGTCCGGGCGGACTCCTCGAGCACGGCGAGGCGCTCGTCGAGCCGGTCGGACCGGGCGGCGGCGAGGTCGGCGCGTGCCCGCTCGGTGAGCATGACGATGCCGGCGAGGTCCTGCGCCACGGTGTCGTGGATCTCGCGGGCCAGGCGTTCCCGTTCGCTCGTGACCCCGGCAGCGCGGTTCGCCTCGGCGAGGGACTGCTGCGTCGCCTCGAGCTGCTCGATGAGCCTGCGGCGCTCGTCGGACAACCGGGCGATCCGGGAGATCCAGAGCCCGAGCGCGCAAGCGCCGAGGACGCTGATCGCTTCGATGATGATCGTGCCGGCGAGGGCGTCCAGGCCGGATGCGATCTGCAGGCCGACGCCCGACGCGATGCCGATGGCGACCGAGACCCAGACGGCGGTGCGGATGCGCTCGACCTGGCACCATGCCACGGGGAACAGGACGGACTGGATGAACGCGGTGCTCGGTACGACCGCGGGCAGCGCGAGGGCGACGACCACGAGCAACGGCACGAAGGCTGCTGCGGCGCGGGGCTCGTCGTACCCACGCCAGCCGTACGTCACGTACGCCAGGGCGAGCAACCCGAGGGCGACGAAGGCCGGCCAGCGTGACGGCCAGGGCGACCAGTCGGTCGCTGCGATCACCGACACGAGCGCGACGGCGACTGCCACCGCGACGTGCAGTCCCCAGTTGCGGTGCCTGGTGATCCGGTCCATGCCGACAGCATCCCATCGAGTGCGGCCGGTGCGGGCGTTCTCCACAGACACGATCAGGAGTCCCGCCGGTTCCACCGGAACGTCAGCAGGCACGCGATGGTGCCGACGACCAGCCATGCTGCCAGGACGAGGGCTCCGAGTCCGAGGTGCCACGCGCCTCCCGGCTCGGCGGACGCGAACGCGTCCGGCAGGAAGACCGAGCGCATCCCCGATGCCATCCAGCGCAGCGGGAAGACGCTCGCGACGGTCTGCAGCCAGTCGGGCAGCTGGGTGAAGGGGAGGTACACACCGGAGATGAACTGCAGGACCAGGACGATCGGGACGACGGTGGCGGTGGCGCGGCGGCCCTCACGGGGGAGCGCCGAGATCGCGATGCCGAGGACGCTCGCCGTCGCGACGCCCAGGAGCATGATGCCGGCGAACCGCGCCCACGCACCGCCGTCGGTCGGCAGGTCGACGCCGAAGACGACGCCCGCGACGACGAGGAGCAGCGCGGTCTGCACGATCGAGGTCGCGAGGACCATGCCGATCTTGCCGACGAAGTAGCTCACGACCGGCAGCGGGGTGCCGCCCAGGCGCTTGAGCGTCCCGTCGCTGCGCTCGCCGGCGATGTCGACGCCGAGTGCCTGTGTGCCGGAGAGCAGGAAGCCCGTGGCGACGAGTCCGGGCAGGTAGTAGGTGGCGTAGTCGACGCTGACGCCCGGCCCCGCCTGGATGTCGTCGGCGCTGCTGAAGGCCACCGAGAACAACGCGAGCATGACGATCGGGAAGAGGAAGGTGAAGAAGACCGAGTCCGGTGCGCGGAAGTACGACCGGAGCTCGTACGCGATGCGGTGGACGCCGAGGCGGATGCTGACTGCGGGGTTCATGCTGCGTGCTCCGAGATCATGGTGAGGTAGACGTCCTCGAGCGAGGGTCGGACGACCTCGAGCGCGTGCATCGGGGTCGTGGCGCTCCGGACCAGTGCCGTCGGGTCGGTCGTCCGGCGCTCGTGCCGCGCGCCGGTGTCGTCCTGCCACCGGACGATCGGTGTGCGCGCGTCCTGCCCGCCGATCGCGTCGATGGGTGCGACGTCGAGCAGTCGTCCGCCGGCGAGCACAGCCGCCCGGTCCGCGAGGTGCGCGGCCTCGTCGAGGTAGTGGGTGGTGAGCAGGACGGTGGTGCCCTCGGCGCTGACGCTCCGGATCAGCTGCCAGAACTGCCGGCGGGCCTCGGGGTCGAAGCCGGTGGTCGGCTCGTCGAGGAACAGGACCTCGGGTCGGCCGATGATCCCGAGGGCGACGTCGACGCGGCGGCGCTGCCCTCCGGAGAGGCGGCTGATGCGGGTGTTGCGCTGGGCCTCGAGTCCGGTGGCGGCGAGGAGTTCGTCCACAGGGCGGCTGCGCGGGTACATGTGACGGAAGTGCTGCAGCTCCTCGGCGACGGTGACGTTCGGGGACTCGCCGCTGGTCTGCAGGACGATGCCGACGCGGGCGTTGTGGCTGCGACTGGCGTGCGCGGGGTCGTGCCCGAGGACCCGGACCTCGCCGCCGGTGCGGGATCGGAAGCCATCGAGGATCTCGACCGTGGTGGACTTGCCGGCACCGTTCGGGCCGAGCAGGGCGAAGGTCTCGCCGGGGTCGATCGTGAAGGAGACGTCGTCGACGGCGGTCTTGCCGCCGGGGTACTGCTTCGTGAGGTGCTCGACCGTGACGGCCGGTGTGGTGGACATGCGTCCAGCCTGGCGGGCGGACGGGCTCCGGCGGATCGGAGGGGCGGGCGGAGGTACCTCCTCCGATCGGAGGATGGCGCCACCGACTCGATCGAGTTGCGATTCATTCGCGTCGCTTGCTGTCGATACGCTCAGCCCCATGACGCAATCCAATGAGATCGAGAACAGCAACTCGACCTTCTCGCAGATCCTCAACGCTGCCGCCCGACTGCCCGGGGTGCGGATCGAGCGCGAAACGTACCTGCGAAAGGCGCTTCGCAAACACTGCACGCCCGCGCAGATTCGGATGGCCATCGACGAGAGTCCTGCGGCGGCCGGGATCCCGATCGCGATCATCTTGGAAGCGGCCAACACGTCCATCTCCTACGAGACGAGCAAGGTCACCGGAGTGTCTGCGCTGGCGGGGCTACCCGGCGGAATCGCCATGATCGGCACGGTTCCTGCGGACATGGCTCAGTACGTCGGTCACATGCTTCGTATAGCGCAGAAGCTCGCTTACATCTACAGCTGGCCGGACCTCTTCGACGAGCGCGAGGAAGTCGACGAAGCAACCGAGAGCATCCTGACGCTCTTCGTGGGCGTGATGCTCGGCGTGCAGATCGCTCAGGGCGGTGTGACGAAGGCCGCCGCGATGATGGCGGCTCAAGTGGTCAAGAAGTTGCCGCAACAGGCGTTGACCAAGGGAATCATCTATCCGGTCGTCAAGAAGGTTGCCGGCATCCTGGGCGTTCAGATGACAAAAAAGCTCTTCGCGAGCGGAGTAGCGAAGGCAATTCCGCTCATCGGAGCGGTCCTGTCCGGCGGCCTGACGCTATCGACGTTCCTGCCGATGGCCAAGAAGCTGCAGAAGCATCTCGCAGGCCTTGAACTGGCCAAGCCCTCAGTTGCCGCGAAGGACGACCCGGCGACTTGACGACGCTCCCGTCCGGCACCGTGGTCAGCTCCCGAGCGCTGCCCGCAAGTACGGCGCCGTGCGGCTCGTGGCGGACGCCGCGACCTCGCGCGGTGTCCCGGATGCCACGACCTGGCCGCCCTCGTCGCCGCCGGCCGGACCCATGTCGACGACGTGGTCCGCCTGCGCGACGACCGTCATCACGTGCTCGACCACGACGACGGTGTTCCCTGCGTCGGTGAGCCGCTGGAGCTGCGCGGTGAGGAGTTCGACGTCCGCCGGGTGCAGGCCCGTGGTCGGCTCGTCGAGCAGGTAGAGCGTGTGACCGGTCCGTGCGCGTTGGAGTTCGGTGGCGAGCTTGATGCGCTGGGCCTCGCCGCCGGACAGCTCCGGCGCGGGCTGCCCGAGTCGGAGGTAGCCGAGGCCGACGCTGCGCAGGGCATCCAGCGCGCGGGCGGCGGCGGGCAGGTCGGCGAGGGCGTCCGATGCCTCGTCGACGGTCATGCCGAGGACGTCCGCGACGGTCGAGCCGGCCCGGCGGACCTCGAGCGTCTCGGCGTTGTACCGGGCACCGTGGCACTCCGGGCACGGCGCCCAGCTGCCCGGAAGGAACAGGAGCTCGACGGAGACCGAGCCCTCGCCCTGGCAGACCTCGCAGCGGCCGCCCTCGACGTTGAACGAGAACCTCCCGGCGGTCCAGCCACGTTCCCGGGCGTCCTCGGTCGCGGCGAAGGCCTGCCGGACGGCATCGAACATGCCCGTGTACGTCGCGAGGTTCGAGCGGGGTGTGCGGCCGATCGGCTTCTGGTCGACCTCGACGACGCGGGACACGAGCGGGTGCTGCGTCGCGACCGACGGCAGCACGCCACCGACGAGCGACGACTTGCCCGAGCCGGAGACCCCGGTCACCGCGGTCAACACCCCGAGGGGCAGGTCGACGTCGAGCCCCTTCCCGTCCTGGCCGCGCAGGTTGTGCAGGGTGAGGCCACGGAGTTCGAGCGTGCCCACGGGTTCGCGCAGCTCGTGCTCGACGGGCGAGGTCCGGGGCTGCAGGTAGCGCCGGGTGACGCTCTCGGGGACGTCGGCCAGGCCCGCCGGCGGGCCGCTGTACAGCACCCGCCCGCCGCCCGGACCGGCCCCGGGGCCGACGTCCACGATCCAGTCTGCACGCCGGACGATGTCCATGTCGTGCTCCACCACGAAGACGCTGTTGCCGCTGGCGCGGAGGTCGTCGAGGACCTGCACGAGGGACTCCGCGTCCGCCGGGTGCAGCCCCGCGCTCGGTTCGTCCAGCACGTAGACCACGCCGAACAGCCCCGACCGGAGCTGCGTCGCGATCCGCAGGCGCTGCGTCTCACCGGGGGAGAGCGTCGGCGTCGCCCGGTCGAGCCCGAGGTACCCGAGGCCGAGTCCGACGAGCACCTCGACCCGACCGAGCAGGTCCGTGGCGATCGACTTCGCGACCTCGGACCGCTCCCCGGACGTCACACGGCTCTGCGCGGGCGACGGGTCCTTCAACTCGGCTGCGGGGCGCAGGACCTCGGCCACCTGTGCGAGCGGCAGTGCGTTGAACGCGGCGATCGACAGGCCGCCGAACGTCACCGCGAGGGCTGCCCGGGTCAGCCCGGAGCCGTGGCAGAGCTGGCACGGTCCGGACTCGACGAAGCGCAGGGCCTTGTTCCGCTGCGTCTCGCTCTGGGAGTCGGCGAGGGTGTGCAGCGTGTACTGCCGGGCGCTCCAGAACCGTCCCTTGTACGGCTTCGCCACCCGGTCGCGCTTCGGGTGGACCTCGACGACGGGCTGCTCCTCGGTGAAGAGCAGCCAGTCGCGGTCCTCCTGCGGGAGCTCCCGCCACGGACGCTCGATGTCGTAGCCGAGCACCGCCGTCACGTCGCGGAGGTTCTTGCCCTGCCACGCACCGGGCCAGGCGGTGATCGCGCCCTCGCGGATGGACAGCGACGGGTCGTGCACCGCCGAGGCCTCCGTCACCTCGTGCGCGGTACCGAGGCCGTGACAGCGCGGGCACGCCCCGGCGACGGTGTTCGGCGAGAACGAGTCGGAGTACAGCTGCTCGGCGCCCTCGGGGTAGGTGCCGGCGCGCGAGTAGAGCATGCGGACCGAGTTGCTCAGCGTCGTCAGGGTGCCGACGGTCGAGCGGGTGCTCGGGGCGCCGCGGCGCTGCTGCAGGGCGACCGCCGGGGGCAGACCCGTGATCTCGTCGACGTGCGGTGTCGAGCCCTGCGCGATGAGTCGTCGGGCGTACGGCGCGACGGACTCGAGGAAGCGACGCTGTGCCTCGGCGAAGACCGTGCCGAAGGCCAGGCTCGACTTGCCGGAGCCGGAGACACCCGTGAAGGCGACGATCCGGTCGCGGGGGATGTCGACGTCGACGTCCTGCAGGTTGTGTTCACGGGCGCCACGGACGCGGATGAACCCGTCGGACGACGACGGCTGGTCGGCAGGGTGGTGCGGGGCGGGCATTCGTTCGAGCGTAGGCGGATCGGACGAGCGCCGTTCCGGACCGCTCGTCCGCACCCCGGCGGGTGCTGCTCCGGACGCGACCGGGAGACGGACGGGAGACACGGGGCGGGCTGGCAGCGGGCCTCCCGGCCGGTGCGTGGGGACGGGAGGCGCGGGGCGGGCTGGTCACGTGCCTCCCGGCCGGTCGGTACGGTGTGGTCGTGGGGAACGGGGGATCGATGGTCGACGACGTCGCGTGGTCGCCGCCGAGGCGGCGGAACGGCATCTGGTGGATCGTGGCGAGCGGGCTGCTGCTGCCCGCGGGGTGGATCGCGTGGCTGCTCGTCGCGCTCGCCGGGTACAACGGCGCGGGGAACTCGACGCACACGCTCTCGAACCAGACGATCGGGAGCATCGTCGTCACGGTGGTGTGCGCCGGTGTGCCGCTGACCGGACTGGTCCTGCTGCTGGTGCAGCGTCAGCGCGACCGGTCGGTGACGCTGGTCGGGCCGATCGGGTGCGCGGTGTTCGTGGTCCTCGCGGCCGTGACGCTCGGGTACCCGACGACGCGGGTCGCGCAGAGCTGGGCGGCGGAGGAGGAGCAGCGGGCGCAGCCGCCGACCGCGACCGAGACGAGTCGGACGCCGGCGCAGGCCGAGCGGGACCTCGCGGCCGTGGGGGAGCGCGCGGTGCGGGCGATGGGCGGTGACCCGGAGACCGGCGACGTCGTGCAGTTCCCGCGCGGGTGCTCGCTGTCGAACCTCGAGCAGGGCACGGAGTACACGTGGCGGTGGTCGTTCCCCGCCGATGCGGACGCGGACGACGAGCCGCAGACCGAGGCGGAGCGCAAGGCCGACCTCCTGCCCCAGGACCAGGCCGAGGGGCGTCTGGCTCCGGTCCGCGAGGTCTTCCTCGACGCCGGGCTCCGTGACGCCGATCCGCTCGGGTGGGACATCAGGGTGGTCGGTGACGACTGGCTCGCGGAGGGGAACGCGGGCGTGACCCGGACCTCGGGTGACGTGATGATCGAGACGACCTGCCTGGCTGGAGGGCCCGGCGACGGGTACGACGAGGATGAGTGAGCGCGTGACGGCCGCGGCGCCGGGACGTCGAGCACCCGTCAGCGTGTGGGTCGCACTCGTGGTGGCCGCCGGGTGCACCGTGTACGAGCTGCTCGCGGGCGCCCTCGTCGAGTGGACCGGGCTCGGCTTCGTGCCGCTGCTGTTCGTGCCGCCGCTCTACCTGGCGGCGATCCTGCTGCTGATCTGGGTGGGGCAGCAGGGGATCCGGGTGGCGCGGACACTGGCGATCGTCGTGGGGATCGTGCTCGCGGTGTCGTTGCCGGTCGCGGTGGTCGTGGCGATGCGGACGTGGAACTGAGCGGTGGCGATCGGCTCGGGGTGGTCAGTCGTTCGCGACGGGTCGGCGGAGGGTCCCCAGCGCCCCCGCGGTCAGGAGGAAGCCGGCGAGACCTGCGGCGGTGAGGACGAGGGGCATCGTCACCGGCGGCGGCTGCACCACGGCGGCGAGGGGCAGACCGAGGAACCCGGCCACACCGGCCGCGAGCACACCGCAGACGAGGGCGGCGGGCAGGACACCGAGCGCGTCGTCGACGACCCGGGCGAGCGCGAACAGCGTCGCCGCGACCAGGACGCCGAGGACTGCTCCGACGGGGACACCGAGCACGGCGAGCAAGCCGAGGAACGACGAGTCCGGCGGCCACCAGTCGGTCGGGGTCACGATCGGCTCGTCGACGGTCGGGTCGGCGATCCAGGCCTCACCGATGATGCCGAACGGTTCGGCAGCGCCGATCAGCGCGCCGGCGAGCAGGACGACGGGCCACGGCCAGTGGCGGCGGTGTTCGTGCATGTGGTCCCCTCTGTGCTCGAGCTTGGCGGTGGAGTCTGGGAGCCCGGCCGGAGCGCCGATCCCTCGGTAGCGTGGAGGCGGGGCGCTCGACGAGCGAGGGTGACGCATGAACGACACAGGACAGCCGGCCGGCACCGAGGAGCCAGCCGGGACCGAGCGCTCGGACCACCCGTCGCGACGGGCGCCGAGCGGTGCGTGGATCGCGGGGAGCATCCTGGCGTTCGTGGTCGGGAGCCTCGTCATCGTGTACGCGATCGCGACGACGGCGGCGCCGACGGTCGAGCAGCGGGCCACCGTGCAGGGCCTCGCCGCGGCGTTCGTCACCGGTGGACTCATCGCGGTGCTCGTCCCGGCGACCGCGATCGTCTCCCTGGTGATCGCCGCGAAGCGAGGGCGGACCGGGGCCGCTGCCGGCATCGCCGTCTGCGGGGCGCTCGGCGCGGTCGCGATGCTGACGATGGTGCCCTTCGCACTGCTGTCCGTGGGCGAGGCGCAGGCTGACACAGCACGACGGGCGGCACCGCCGACCGCACTCGAGACCAGCCGGACGCCCGAGCAGGCGGAGGCCGGACTCGTCAAGCTGGGAGGACGGGTCGTCGACGCGCTCGGACACGAGGCACCGACCGACGACCAGGTCAGCGTCGACGTCCGACCGTGTCGGCTCGACAACTCCGACGACGGCGTCCTGGTCCACTACTCCTGGCGTGGTCCCGGCGCCGACGACCCGGCTGGGACGCCCGAGCAGACGAAGGCTGCCGTTGCACCGGCGGTCCGGTTCCTGAAGGCCGAGGGCTTCGCGGTCGGCACCCGGTTCGTGGGCGGGGGAGTCGTGATGCTCGACCGTGACCAGGGGGTCTCCGTCGACCTGTACAGCGCTGACCGCGTGGAACTCGGATCACCCTGCCTGGTCGACACGGGCGGCTGACCGTACCCGAGCGGTTGTTCGCTCCTGCAACGTCCGCTGAGTCCACGGACCCGGGGGCGGGTAGACCGGAGGACATGAAGGTCGTCGGAGTCGAAACATTCGGAGGGCCCGGAGCCCTCGCCGTCCACGAGGTCTCGGAGCCCCACGCCCGCTCCGGCACCGTCCGCATCAGGGTGCAGGCGTTCGCCGTGAACCCCACCGACACCGGTGTGCGCGCCGGCCAGCGTGACTCGTCGGAGTCCTCGCCGCCGTACGTGCCGGGGATGGACGCCGCCGGCGTCATCGACGAGGTCGGCGACGACGTCGAGGGCTGGCAGGTCGGGGACCAGGTGATGGCGATGGCCCTGCCGCTCTCCGAGCACGGCGGCGCCTACGTGGAGTACCTCGTCGCGCCGGTCGGGTCCTTCACGCGGATCCCGGCGGGGCTGTCGATCGAGGAAGCCGCGACCGTCCCGATGAACGGCCTGACCGCGCTGCAGATCCTCGCGCGCGCGGAGCTCTCGCAGGGCGACACACTCGCCGTGACCGGATCCGCGGGGCTGCTCGGCAACTACGTCGTGCAGCTCGCGGAGCAGCGGGGCATCACGGTCATCGCCGACGCAGCGCCGAAGGACGAGGACCTCGTGCGGTCCCTCGGGCCGGACCACATGGTGCGCCGCGGGGACGGCTTCGCCGCAGCCGTGCGCGGCATCGTGCCGGACGGCGTCGACGCGCTCGCCGATGCCGCGGTGCAGCGGGACGAGGTCGTCGACGCGGTGCGCGACGGCGGGTTCTTCGCGGACGTGCGGGGCTGGGAGGGCAACGGCGCTCGCGGGATCCGGTTCGAGCGGATCATGGTCTTCTCGGAGTACACGTCGTTCGACCTGCTCGAGGAGCTGCGGCAGGCGGTGGAGGACGGGGTGCTCGTGCCGCGGGTCGCCGAGGTGCTGCCCGTGTCGCGCGCTGCGGAGGCGCACGAACGGCTCGAGGCCGGCGGGACGCGGGGGCGGTTCGTGCTCACCTGGTGAGTACGGGTCGCGGTCGCGACCAGATGACGGACGGGAGGCGCGGTGCCAGCTGGCACCGCGCCTCCCGTCCGTTCTCCTCGCACCAGCTTGATATACCAAGCGTGACCCGCGGTGTTCCGGTTGCTACGGTGGCGCTCCTGACGGGAACCCGTCAGGAGTGGAGGAGGAGCAAGCGTGGGGAAGAAGTTGATCTCGATCGCAGCCGCCGCGGTCGTCGTGGCCGCCATCGGGCCGGTCGGAGCGACCGCGGCGGTGGCGGTGGCGTCGGACTCTCCGGCGTCGTCCGGACGGGTGGTCGGGGGAGGCGCGTCCGCTGACCGGGTCGGCGAGACCCGGAACGGGACGGCCTACCCGGAGGGCGGCACGTGGACCTACGGCGTGTGGGGCGGCGAGGTGCACTCGGTCTACCAGCACAACGGCTCTACGCACCGTGCATCGGTGAAGTCGCACGGCGTCGTGACCCGATCGGCGTGGCAGCCACCGACGAAGGTCGCGTACGCCCACCGGCCGAAGGCGGTTTCCGGGAACCAGGCGTTCTGGGCCCGCCGCGGATGAGGAACTTCGCGGCTGCCACCGTCCTGGCGGTGGCAGCCGTCCTCGCGCTGTCGGCAGTGCTCGCGGTGTCCGTCGTCGGCGAGGTCGAGGCACTCGGGCTCCTCGCCGGGCGGGCGACGCTCGAGCTCGCTGAGCTGCCGGTCGGCGAGACGAAGGTAGAACACATCCGAGACATCACCGCTGCGGCTGAGCGTTCCGGGGTGCGAGTCTCGCTCCTGGTTCCGGATCGTGACGGACGGCCCGGGGTGTGGACCGCCTACACGTTCCGGGGGCCGGCAACGCAACCCGGGATCGGCGCGGCGATCAGCACACGGCCGATCGGTGACGGTGGCACGCTCGACCTGCTCGGTCCGATGGCGGTCGAGGGCGACGGACGGCCGGTCCGACGGTTCACCGAGGAGCTGCGGCAGGCCGGGTACACGACGGTCGACACGACGCCCGCTCCGGTCGAGGCGCTCGTCGTGGTCCTGGCACGGCCGACCATCGCGCTCGTCGCGGTCGCCGTCCTGCTCGGACTGGGGATCGCGCTCGTCGCCGAGTCGAGACGCCGTGCCGGACGGCAGGACCTTCGCTTGCGAGCGGGCTGGTCCGGTGGGAGCGTGGCCTGCGCGGAAGCCCTGGACCTCGGTCGCCTGGCGGGCCCGGTGGCGACCGCAGCATGCGTCGGTCCGCCGGTGGCGCTCGCGGTGCACGGGGCCGGCGCTCCGGCGCTCCGGTTCACGACGGTCGTCGTCGTGGTGTGCGTCCTCGCGGCGTTGCTGGCCGCCCTCGTGCTGCACGTCGGCTGCGCCCTGCTGAGCGCTGCCGCGACCCACCGCGCTGCGGAGGCTCGATGGCCGATGGTCCTCGTCGCCGCCGCCGGCATGTCACTCGTCATCGTGGCCGTCGCCGACGTGCAGTGCCTGCAGGACCGTCAGCGGACCACCGCCGAGGCCGAACGGATCCTGGTCGCCGAAGCTGCGCACGGGGACGACGTCGTGCTCGGGACAGCGTCGACGACCCTCGAGCAGGACCAGGCGTTGGGGGCCATCGCGACCGGAGCACTCGCGCGAGGGGACGCCAGCATGGCCTACTCCTCCTTCACGGATCGGTTCACACTGGTCGGCGACGCCAGCGCGTCCCTGCGTGCACTCGTGCCGGGCGGCCTCCCTCCGCACGGGCAACCACTCCTGCTCGTGCCCGATGCCCTCGCCAGCGAGAGCGACGCGCTCCGCGATGCGGCAGCGGCGGACATCGCAACCGGTTGGCAGGTGGAAAGACGTCAGCCTCCGCGACCACTCGACATCCGGATCCGACCGGTGCGCTCGACCGTAGCCGTCACCGAGTCCGCGATCCTCTGGACGAACGGGATCGAACCGCTGCTGCCGACGTGGCCGGACATCCCCGTGTTGGTCGTTCCCGACCCGAAGGACCTCGCACCGAACCAGGTCGGGACCGGCGTCGCGAACGGCGAGGTGCGCTTCGCCGACCGTGCGGCTCTCGAACGCCAGCTGCGAGCTGCCGGGCTCGCGGACATCGTCCTGCAGGTCGACCGCGTGGGGGCCCGCGTGGAACGGCAACTCGGAGAACTCCGGACCGAGCGCCACACGCTGCTGCTGGCCGTCGGTGTTGCGTTGTCGGCCCTCGTGCTCGCAGCGATCTCGCTCGTGGGTGAACACCGCGTCCGCACTGCTCGACTCGGGCGCGTGCAGTACCTGGTCGGACGGCACCCGCTGATCCGGCACCGGTGGTTCCTCGTCGGCGCGAGCGGCACAGCCCTGACCACCGCCGCGGTGACGAGTGCGTTGTCGGGAGCTCGTGGGGACGTGATCCTCACCGCAGGCGTCGCCAGCGGAGCGGGAGCCCTCGTGTTGCTCGGCGTGGTGTCCGCCGTGATGCCGACGCGTCGAGCGGAAGCGTGGAGGAAGACATGGTGATCGGAGCGCCGGTGCTCGAAGTCGACGGACTGGGGTTCGACATCGGGCCCCGGAAGTTGTGGGACGAGCTGTCCCTGTCCGTCCGTCCGGGGGACGCCGTCGCAGTCCTCGGACCGTCGGGGCAGGGGAAGAGCACGCTGCTCCGATGCCTCGGCGGACTGCAGACCCCGACGCGAGGGGCTGTCCGGTTGCGGGGCGAGGACGTGCACCGGAGTGTTCGTCGCGCCCGGCGGCTGATGCGGCGGGACCGCGTCGGGTTCGTCGTGCAGGACCACGCGGTCGTGCCGCAGTGGACGATCGAGCAGAACCTCGGCGTCGTGCGGCCGAGCGGTGTCCCTCGGCGTGAGCGCGACGAGCGGGTCCAGGAGGCGGCGAACGCGGTGGGGCTCGGGGGCCGCCTCCGGATGCGGGCGGGGTTCCTCAGCGGTGGGGAGCAGCAGCGGGTCGCCGCCGCGCGGGTGCTCGTACAACGGCCGTTGCTGGTGCTCGCGGACGAGCCGACGGCCTCGCTCGACGAGATGAGCGCGGCGCTGGTGCGGGACGCACTCGAGCAGCTCCGGAGTGCGGGGAGCGCGATCGTGGTGGCGACGCACGATGCCACGATGCAGGCGTGGGCAGGCGGTCGGATCGCCCTCTGACGCCCGTCGGTCGGAGCACAGCCACTCGTCACTCTCGTCCCCGCCCTTCCGGTCGGCCGACGATGGCGGCCCAGCGGTCGAGCTCGTCCTCGACGCGGTCTGCGACCGCTGCGGGATCGTCGTGCTCCCACGAGCGGAGGACCCGCCAGCCCTCGGCCGTCAGGATCGCCTGGTTCCGGGCGTCGCGCTGCCGGTTCGCGAGGAGCTTCCGCCGCCACAGTTCGGCGTTCGCCTTCGGTAGGTGCGTGTGCTCCTCGCAGAGGTGCCAGAAGCAGCCGTCCACGAAGACCGCGATTCGAGCACGAGGGAACACGAGGTCGGGGCGGACGCGGCACCGGCGGCTGACCTGCCGGTCGATGAAGAATCGACGGCCGCGGCGGTGCAGCTCCCGGCGCAGTGCGAGCTCGGGTGCCGTGTCACGCCGGCCGAAGCGGGCCATGTGGCGACGGCGTGCGTCGTCGGCTTCCCACTGCTCCACCACTCGAGCCTGTCGTGCCGAGGCGTGATCGCGGTCGCGGACGACGACGATGTGGGGGAGGTGCGCCGCTTGCCGGCTGTGCAGGAACGACCGAAGCCGCTGCTCACTCCGGTAGCCCGAGCCGCTCGCACTCCGTCCACTGCTCGGGTCGCCGCTCCGCCAACCACGCCGTGAACTCGTCGTACCCGCGGAAGTTCGTGAAGACCGTGAACTGCTTCTTCTTGCGGTCGTTCCACGCGGTCAGGCTGATGAAGGTCGGCCCACCGCCGGCCGACTGCGTCCCGTACCGGAGCACGTGGATGTCGTCGACCTCGCGACGACGGGCCTTCCCGAAGCCGGACTTCACGAGGTAGTGCCGGTCGAACACGGTCACGCGTCCGGCTGCCAGTGCGAGACCGATCAGGAGGAACAAGGCACCCACCAGGCCGATCAGCACGAACGCGGTGCTGTCCGCGCCCGGGACGACCAACTGCTCGATCACGGTTCCGAGCAGCCCGAAGACGACTGCGGCTCCGCCGAGCACGATGAGGATCTGCTGGGGGAACCTCGGCCGCTGGACGACGAACAGCGGCTCGCCGTCCGCCTTCGCCTCCGTGCCACCCCACGTGTTGATGCTGTCGCTCATCGTTCCCCCTCCGAGGGCCACCGTACCGAACGGGTCCTCCGCTCGCCCCCTCAGTCCTCCGGGATCGTCCGGACCCACTGCTCGAAGGCGAGCGCGTCCTCGTTGCTGAACACGGCGGACGGCCGGGCGTCCTGTCGGCCGGTGAAGAGGAACAGCGTCCCGTCTGCCAGCCCCGGCGTCGCATCGTCGAGCACGGACGACCTCGGCGCCACACCCTTGCGCGAGAGGAACGTCAGCTGTTCCCCGTTCGCGGACTCCGCGATGCCGGTCTCGCCGTCGAAGAACGCTGCGAGGTCCATCACGAGGAAGACGGTGCTGCCGTCCTGTGTGGTCACGAGGACGGCTGGCTTCGCGTGCGGCTGCCCGAAGGGGCGCTCGGTCACCGCCGCGGTGACGCCGGAGCCGGACCAGGGGCGGACCTGGTCGAGGGGGAGCTTCGCGACCGCGGACGGTGCGGCACGCTTCGCTGGGTGGACGGCCTCGGTGAGCAGCGCCCCGACGAGGACGGCGAGGAACCATGCCGGCGCGGAGAACGTCTTGGTCGCGATCAGGACGAAGAAGACGCCGAGGAATCCGACCCACACGAGATCGGGCCACCACCCGGAGCTGCGGCGTTGACCGATCGGCCACACGACGCTTCCGTACGCCAGCCCGACGAGCGTCGGCACCCAGAACGCCGACGGGCGGATCGTGCCCGTGTGGAAGTGCAGCCATACCGAGACGGCGGCGGCGATGAGCGCGATGACGGCGAGCACGATGCGTCCGCCGCGACGGTCTCGCTCGCGGGTGCTGAGCGTGGCCATGTCGTTCCCCCTCGTGCTGTCGAGCTGCGGCGCGCAGCGCCCGCCGTTGTTCCCCTGGTGTGTCCAGTCAAGCAGGACCGGCGGTGCTGGTCTGTCGGATCGGACGTGACCGTGTGGCGGACGGGAGGCGCGGTGGCGGACTGCAGCGTGCCTCCCGTCCGACGGGTGGTCACCCCTCGACGGCTGGCGGCGCCCGCGAGGAGCCCTACGATCGTGCGGGTGAGCAGCGACGTGATGCCCGGACGGTACCGGCACTTCAAGGGCGGGGAGTACGAGGTGGTCCTGGTGGCGAAGGACGTCGAGACCGAGGAGCCGGTCGTCGTGTACCAGGCGCTGTACGGGGAGCGGGGGCACTGGGTGCGGTCGCTCGCTGACTTCACGGCGCACGTGTCGCGGGACGGGTACGAGGGGCCGCGGTTCGTCCGTCTGGACTGATCAGCGGCGCGATCCGACGAGCTGCTTCCCGCGCAACAATGGTTGTGATGCAGCGGTACGTGGGAGAGGTGTTCGTCGTCCGTCGCGAGGGCGTTCGAGTCGCTGAGCCGACCGGTGGCGTCGCGCGACGAGATGCCGGTGCTCCTCCGCAGACGTGGTTTGCGACCATCGATGACGAGACACCAGGCCTACCGCTGGTTCGCAATGGCAGGGTCTCCGCTGAGATCGAGCTCGTGCATCCTGTTCCCGACGGCGGGTCGATCGGGCGGGCCGTGCGGTTCCGACAGGCGGCCCGGACCTCCGTGCCGGCCAAGGCGGTCGTGGCCGATCGGCGAGATGACGCGATGGACCGTCTCGAGCTCGTGCCGGAGGAGTGGCAGCCCTACGAGGTGCGAGCGGGCGAGCTCGGCGCGCACGGGTGGGAGGCATTCGTCGGCACGCTGTTCCCGCTGCCGGTCGAGGAGATCGACGCCGTGTTCGGGGCGGGTTGGGAGCAGCTCGTCCGGATCGAGCCGTGGCTCGTACCCCTTCAGACCGACGGTGGCGATCGCGCGGCGACCTGAGCGGTGACGGACGGGAGGCGCGGTGCCAGCTGGCACCGCGCCTCCCGTCCGTCACGTGGTTCCGTCAGCCGCTCGGCTGCGGTCAGCTCATCCGCGTCGACGCGATGCCGCCGTCGACGTCGATGGTGCCGCCGGTGACGAACGCGGCGTGGTCGGAGACCACCCAGCGCACGGCGCGGGCGATGTCGACCGGCTGCACCGGGACGCCTGCAGGGGTGCCCTGCGTCATCGCGGCGAGGACGTCGGCCGAGTCGGCGTTGCCCGGGGTCGCCGTCGCTCCCGGGGCGACGGTGACGACGCGGATGCCGCGGTGGCCGTACTCGGCGGCCCAGGCGCGGGTGAGCTGTTCGACGGCGGCTTTCGTGGCGGGGTAGAGGGCCATGAAGGGGACGCCGACACGGGCCATCCACGAGCCGATGTTGACGATGTGGCCGCCGCCGCGCTCCGCCATGCCTGGGGCGAGGGCCGCGACGAGGACGTGGGGTGCGCGGATGTTCGTGGCGAGCAGGGCGTCGACGGTGTCGTCGTCGAGGGACTCGGTGGGCCCTCCCGGGTAGACGCCGGCGTTGTTCACGAGGACGTCGATGTGGCCGCCGAGCTGGTCGCGGGCCTCGGCGGCGAGAGCGCGCACGACGTCGGGGCCCTGCGACAGGTCGGCGGTGAGGGCGACGGCGCGACCGCCCTGGCGCTCGATGTCCTCGGCGACGGCTCGGGTGCGCTGCTCGTTCCGGCCGTGGACGGCGACGGTGAGACCGGCGGCGGCGAGTTCGCGGGCGATGGCCTCGCCGATACCGCTCGAGGCGCCGGTGACGAGGGCGGTGCGGGGTTCGGTCTGGGCGGTGGGTGTGGTGGTCATGGGGCGATGATCCGGTGCGCTCGGTCCCCGCGGCTTGCCCGGATCCACGAGGACCTTGCCGGATCCTGCAGCGGTGCCTCCGCGGGCTGTCGCGGTTTTCGACGCGTGGGTAGCGTGGCGGTGTGGACGAGCGGATCGCGCAGCACCTCGACCGTGCGGCGGCGACGGCATCGGCGCACGCAGCAGTGCCAGGGCGGGATCGGCACGGTTCGCTTGCTCGTGTCGGGTCGGCGCACCATGCGGAGACGCTCGGGCTGACGGTGTCGAAGGTGTACGAGCCGACCGGGCTGTTCGACCGGCGGTACGAGCCGTCGATGTCCGTCGTGCTGCGCGGGCGGAAGCGCTCGATCGTCGGGGACGACGACCAGGTGTGGGGCCGCGAGCGATTCATCATCACGCCGGTGGACCTGCCGGTTGTCGCCGGAGTCGTGGACGCAGCGGGGAAGGATGGCTTCGTCGCGGTGGTCTGGCGACTGGACCCGGTGGTGGTCGGGGAGGTCGTCGCCTCGATGTCGGTGCCGGATGGTGTTGCGGTTGCGGTTACTCCGGGTTCGTCGCCGTCCGGTGCGGTGTCGTCATTGCCTCGGCTGGGGAGCTGGACGGCGCCGCTCGCCGACGCGTTCGCCCGGCTGCTCGCACTGCTCGACGCTCCGGAGGACATCCCCGTGCTGTTCCCGCTCGTGTCGCGGGAGATCGTGCTGCGGTTGCTGCAGACCGATCAGGCGCCGCGGATCACGGCGGCGCTCGACGGGACCGGGCCCTCGGTGGTCGCCGGAGCCACGGCGCTGCTCACCGGACGGATGTCCGAGGGGTGGTCGATGGAGCGGCTCGCGCGGGAGCTCCGGGTGAGCGAGTCGACGTTGTTCGCCCGGTTCAAGGAGGCGACCGGGATGACGCCGGCTCAGTACCTCAAGCGGACACGGTTGGGGGAGGCGCGGCGGCGGATGGCCGTGCACGGGGACACTGCGGCGCGGGCTGCTGCTGCGGTGGGGTTCCGGAGTGCGTCGCACTTCTCGCGGGACTACCGGGAGGCGTACGGGAGGCCGCTGGCGGCGGATGCGGTGGCGGTACGGGGGCAGTTGGCCGTGGCGACGGCGGTGTAGCGGCGGGACTGGCGGACTGGAGGCGTGGGACGCGGTGGTGACGTGCCTTCCATCCGGTGGGTGGTCGCCACAAGCTGGAGTCTTGAGGCTTAGCGCGCAGAAACCGGAAGACTTGGTTGGGCCGTCAGCATCGCGCATCGCCGTCGTCCCTAACCCGTACGCTCGTCGAAGTCGACAAGGTGCCATCGACAGGACTTGCGGGAAGAACGGGACAGACAGCGCATGAGCGACCAGGGCAACAAGTACGAGACCCGCACGGTGAAGTGTGTCCGAGGCATGGAATCGCGCACCGCGACGCGGTGGGAGCAGGACGGCTGGGAAGTCGTCTCGCAGGAGCAGGGCAAGTTGCAGTCCACGCTGGTCATCAGGCGCCCGGTCCGCACGATGTCCCGCCGCGCACTCGCGATCGGCGGCGGGGTCGCAGCAGCCCTCGTCGTCGTCATCGTCCTGGGAGCGACCGGCGTGTTCGGCGATGATGACCGTGACGACGACGTGGTCGCCGATCCAACAGCGGTCAAGACGTCCGCGGTTTCAGCTCCGGCAGTGTCTCCCACAGCCTCGTCGGCACCGGCCGTCGTGACGGCGGAGAACACCCCGGCCTTCGCCGCATTGCTCCAGCTCACCGATCAGTGCGATCCGTCGATCGGCGCCTTCGCAGAGCAGTACGCCGGGCGAACCGTGTCGTTCGACGGGTCGATCGGGACGATGAACAACCACGGCAGCTACACCACCCGCTACGACATCCTGGTCGGGGCTGGCGACTATAGCGCGACGACGTCGCGCGGGCCGGCGTTCCAGTTCCAGGACGTCAACACGACCTTCGACATGCACTACCGCGGGGACGCGCCGGACACGATCGGCACGGGCACTAACCTCGGCGTCACCGCCGAGGTGGGGGAGTACAGCTCGCAGCAGTGTCTGTTGCGACTGACGCCCGTCGCAACCACGGTCCGTTGAGAGCCAGTACGTCAGACCAGGCGCACAGCGCGGACCTGCTGACGCGACTCAACGCGCAGATCCAGGACCACGACGCGAAGGTGGGCCCGTCCTTCCTGATGCGCGACCTGGCCGGACCCGGCCTGCAGGACGTGTGGCGGTACGAGATTCTGCCGCTCCTGGCGGAGCACCACTACGGCGAAGGCGTCGGCCTGAAGGCGCGGCACGGCCTGAAAACGCTGCGTCGCCGAGCGACGCCCTCCGTGGCGGACGGGGCCGAAGGTGCTTTGGTCGACGATTGAGCCGCGGGAGACGGACCAACCGGTGGTGCACCGGCGCCCGCGAGCGGTCGCCGTCGGGTTGGCCGCCGCGAACATCGCATAGGTCGCGCCCATGCTCGGCGCCGACGAGTATCGCGTCAGCGGCGTCCGGAAGGTGGGGTCGTGCGGATTGCCGGGCAAACCGAGTGGCTCAAGCCGAAGACGGCCGTGCGGCGCCTGTTCGCGATGCTCGGCTACGCGCGTGCCCGGAGTGTGAGCTGGACGGAGGACGACTTCGGGTTCGAGGAGGACGAGGACCTCGTGCCGGCGCTGGCCCACGCGTTCGTGCGGCAGGCCTCACGGGCGCTGGCTGGCTAGCCGCTACGCGGGTACGTGACGCGGGACGACGCGCTGCCGCTCGCGCGCGGTCGGTGGCGGATCGGCGACCAGCTGACTCGGCGCGGTGGGCAGCCGTTGCCGGTCGAGCTGTCGTTCGACGAATACATCGAGGTGAAGTACAAGGTGGAGAAGCGCGGGCGGTTTCTGGACACTGACCTGTACCAGGTGGCGGCGTACTGCCGGCGGTAGGGGTTGGGGGCATCTCGTGTGTGCAGCGGGCGAGCCGGAGGAGTGGCGGACCCAGGTGGTCGACCGGCACGCTGGTCCAGCAGTACGCGCTCGACCTCAGCCGCCCCAGGGTGGCGGTGGCTGACCAGTTGTCGTCGGTCACTCGGCAAGGATGGCGCAGTAAGAGCGTTTGAATGACCGACCGACCGACCGACCGACCGACCGACCGACCGCGCGCTCGCCTCGGTGCCCCCGCCGCGCTGCTAGCGTCGCAACATGGCGGATGAAGGGCTACACGACGAGTTACGGGCTTTCGTCGACGAACGCGAATGGGGTCAGTTCCACAGTCAGGAGAACCTCGCGAAGAGCATTTTGATCGAGGCGGCGGAGCTGCTCGAGTGCTTCCAGTGGGGCGATGAGGCCGACGACTCGCGCGTGCGGGGCGAGCTTGCTGACGTGCTCACGTACTGCTTCCTCCTCGCGGATCGCCTCGGCACATCGCCCGAAACCTTGATCCGCGAGAAGCTCGAGATCACGAAGGCCAAATACCCGGTGGAACGATCGCGAGGGCGGAGCACGAAGTATGACCAGCTTTGACATCGCGCGGCTCCCCTTCACCCGAGAGCACCTGCGGTCGTGGCAAGCGGATGATCGTCGCTTCATCAATTGGCCAGTGGTCTACATCCTCGACGACGGGAAGCGGGTGTACGTCGGCGAAACGCTGAACACTGCCGCGCGGATGCGGCAGCACCTCGAGTCCGCCGAGCGCAAGACGTTGACGGCGGTTCGGCTCGTCCTCGACGACACGTTCAACAAGTCAGTGTGCCTCGACCTCGAGTCCCAGCTCATCGCGTTCCTCGCCGCAGACGAGAAGTTCACCGTGCTGAACAGCAACAAGGGCATCGTCGATGCCGATTACTACGACCGGCCGGGGTACCGCGACACCTTCAAGCAGATCTTCGACGCACTCCGCGAGCAGCAGGTCTTCACTCGCAGTCTGCCCGAGATCGAGAACCGTGAGCTTTTCAAGCTCTCGCCCTTCAAAGCCTTGAACCGTGACCAGGCGATCGCGATGGAGGACATCCTCGAGGGCCTGTTCGACGACTGGAACGACGCGGCAGTGACCCCCATAACCGTGCAAGGGGATCCCGGCACCGGCAAGACCATCGTCGCCGTCTACTTGCTCAAGCTCCTCCGAGACCTCGCCCAGGGCAAAGGGCTCGACGATCTCGAGAGCGACGCGCTCTTCTCCGACTTCTTCACCGACGACAATCACCGTCTTCTTGATGGTTCGCGGCTTGGCCTCGTCGTACCGCAGCAGGCGTTGCGGTCGTCCCTCAAACGCGTGTTTGCCAAGACCCCCGGTCTCGACAAGACGATGGTGCTGACTCCCTTCGAGGTCGGGAAGAGCGACGAGCCCTGGGACCTGCTCGTCATCGATGAATCGCACCGACTCAACCACCGCGCCAATCAAGCGTCCGGCATGCAGAACAAGAGCTACGGAGAGATCAACGAGAAGTTGTTCGGGGCAGACGCCGACCACCTGACACAGGTGGACTGGATCCGGAAGCAGAGCCGGCACCAGATTTTCCTGATTGATTCACATCAGAGCGTGCGCCCGGCCGACCTCCCGCAGGCGACGCAGAAGGCGCTCATCATCGAAAGCGACGCCGCGGACCGCCGCTACCGACTCTTCACGCAGATGCGCGTGCAGGGGGGAGCGGACTACGTGTCCTTCGCGCGAGCGCTCCTGAGCGACAAGCCGCGCGAGCATAATGATTTCGGCGACTACGACCTGCGCTTCTTCGACGACGTCGGCGAAATGCACGACGCCATCCGCGCCCGCGACGCTGAAGTCGGGCTCTCCCGCCTCGTTGCCGGGTACGCGTGGGAGTGGAAGAGCAAGAAGGACCCGGTCGCGGTCGACATCGAGATCGACGGCCGCAAGCTGCAGTGGAACCAGACCCAGACCGACTGGATTAGTTCACCGGGGGCGGTCGAGCAGGTCGGATCGATCCACACCGTGCAGGGGTACGACCTCAACTACGCGGGCGTCGTCATCGGGCCGGACGTGCGGTTCGACCAAGATACCCAGCGTGTTGTCTTAGACCGATCCAACTACTTCGACAAGAAGGGTATGGAGAACAACCCGCGGCTCGGGATAGAATACTCGGATGATGACGTCCTTCGCTTTGTGACGAACGTGTATTCCGTTCTGCTGACGCGCGGGATCCTCGGCACCTATGTGTACGTGGTAGACCCCGCGCTGCGGGAGCACTTGCGGAGGATCATCTATTCGGGCTGACCCGATCCCGAAGATGGCCTCGGTTGTCGCTCGTCTCTGGAGAGATCGTCCTCCGCTTGCTGCAGACTTCGCAGGCACCACGGATCACCGCCGCGCTCGACAGGTCCGGTACCTCCGTCGTCGCGGGCGCGGGCGCGGGCGCGGGCGCGATCGCAGTGCTGCAGGGTGAATCGGCGAGTCGTGGCTTATCTCGCTGCTCGCTGCGATGCTGCGGATGCAGGTCGACGCCGTTCGCCCGGATCAGGGAGGCGACGGCATGACGCCGGTGCAGTACCTCAAGCGGAAGCGGTTGGGAAGGCGAGGCGGCGGATGATCATGGAAGGGGCCACCGCGGCGGGTGGTGCTGCGGCGGTCGGGTTCCGGAGTGCGTCGCACTACTGGCGGGACTGCCGGCAGGCGCGCGGGCGGCCGTCGGCGGCGGACGCCGTGCTGGAGCAGGAGCAGTTCGCGTTGGTGCCGGCTGAGTAGGTGCCACGGGGCGTGGGGCCAGGCGAGCGCGGGCCGAAGGCGCGGTGCGGGCTAGTGCGGCGCCCCCAGTTCGACGGGTGATACGCCGAGACCCTCTTCTTGAAGAGCCCGGCCATCCGTCCAAGCGCGACGTCGGCGGCGCGAGCGACGCGGCCACCTCCGTTCTTCGCGACCATGAGCGCCTGAGACCTACAGCACGGCGCGAACTCGACACGTCCTTGAAGCGGGAGGCGGACCCTAGCGGCCGCTCGCGCGTCCCCCGAACTAGGGCACTCGACTCGAGGCGTCAGCTTTGTAGGGTGAATCTCACCCGAGTCCTGTGATCCCTGCAGTGCGCTTCAGGGACACCAGTTGAGCTTCCCGCTCGACAAAGGATGTCCGAGAGGATGTAACTTGTCTCGCGGTGGAACCGGTGAAGGGGCACGGTCTTGGACATGCAGTCAGGTTCGATGTTGGACCTTAAGTCGTGGGAGCCGGAGGCGTCGCTCGTGCGCGGCGTCGAGGACCAGTTCAACCGGACGATTGAGTCCTACCGAATCCATCCGAACTTGCTCTCCGAGCACGCTAATCACGAGGAGTCCGTACGCACCGGCGGCTACGCGGATCGCACGTTGCTTGAGCTCATCCAAAACGCCGCCGACGCTCTGGCGGGTGCAGCCGACACCAGCGGAGAGAACGCGGGACGCGTCGAGATCATCCTCGACACCGCCCACAGCGTGCTGTATTGCGCGAATGCAGGACGGCCGTTCTCGATGAGCGGCCTGACGGCCGTCACGATGGCGTATTTGAGCGAGAAGCGTGGCGATGAGATCGGACGTTTCGGCCTTGGCTTCAAGTCAGTGCTCGCGGTCTCGCAGCGGCCGCAGGTGTTGAGCCGCTCGATTTCGTTTGAGTTTAACTCGCCGGAGGCTCGAAGTGAGATGGCCAAAGTCACAAGCGCCAAGCGCTACCCTGTTCTCCGCACCGCTACGGTTCTCGACGCAGCAGCCGAGCTGGAGCGAGATCCCCTGCTAGCGGAACTTGGATCGTGGGCCACGACGATCGTCAAGCTCCCCGCGGCGACACATCTTGAGCGTTTGCGTGATGAGATCCGCGGGTTCACGTCCGAATTCCTTTTGTTCGTCGATGCGGTCCGGGAAGTTCGGCTGCGTGTGGTTGGAGACGAGCCGTTTGAAACAAGCCATGTGTCCCGCGATTTGGGAGACAAGAGGTTCAGGATCGAGCGCCCCGACGGTGGTGGAGACGAATGGTTCGTCCAGAGTGAAATGCACGAGCCGTCGTCAGAAGCACGCCACGAAGTCGGCGAGGCGGTGTCACGCGAAAAGGTCAAGGTCACGGTTGCCGTGCCGGTTCAGCGCAGCAGGCTCAGTTCAGGGCAGTTCTGGTCGTACTTCCCGCTTCAGGACAAAACGTCGGTAGGAGCGCTGCTCAATGCGCCGTGGAGCGTCAACGACGACCGCACAAATCTACTCGAGAACCGATATAACCGAGAGATTATCAAAACCCTCGCTGGCCTCTTTGTGCCGTTGCTTCCAAGGTTGCGGAGCTCCGACGACCCTGCAGGGCACCTGGACTATCTCCCCGCTCGCGAGCGTGACCAAGAGAGCCGCGGATTCGCCGGAGACGCCCTACGAACGCACATCCTGAGTTTGGCTGGCAGGGGCGAGTACATTCCTGACAAGGCTGGTGACCTGCGGAACGGGTCGGAGCTCCGTCCGCTGGACCCAGCCATTCGTCTTGACGCTATCGTTCACCAGGGGTGGATGGTTTCGCCCAACACCGGTGACGACGTGCCACATTGGCACTGCTACAGGACCTCGCAGAGAGCGACACGCCTCAGGGATCTGCTCCTGGTTGCCCAAGAGCCGGACCCCGATCCCAGCGCCCGCGACGTCCGTGCCGCAATGGAACGTATGCCAAAACGAGGCCTCCTGACCTGGCTGCGCGAGTGGGCTGAAGGCGATGATCCCGTATCGTCTGCAAACGCTCTCAAAACGGTCCTCAGGCACCTCTCGCTTGACAGCATCGCCTCTGCCAGGGTCATCCCCACGACCGACGGCATGAAATCACTAGACGACCGAAGCGTCGTTTTTCTCCATCAGGAGGAAGGGCTGTTCGTCGAGGGGGCGGTGTTTGTCAACCGCGCGTTCCTTTCAGAGAGCGGGGTCGAGAATATCCTCCGTGGCCGTGGCTTCCGTGATTTGGACCCAGAGGCGATCCTCGACGCGCGATTGGCGACGCTACCCGCCGATCCCTCGAGCGAGGACCTCGAAAAGCTTTGGGACGCCGTCGTCTCGGTCAGCGCGGCGGTCGCAATCAAGTCGATGAAGGCCTCGAACGCGTCGATCAAAGTTCCCACGCGGGACGGTGGCTGGGCATGGCCGCAGCAGGTGCTCGATGTGGATGCGGCGCTGCCTGAGCGGTTCGCCTCGCGCACTCTCGACCGAAGTCGGACAAGCGTCGAGGTCGCGCACAAGCTCGGGGTCGTGCGGAGTCCGGTAAAGGACTTTTCCCTTGAGGACGAGGCGGAGTACGAGGCTTACGTCGCCGCCACCGTAGACGCGCTCAACAAGAGGCGAGGGCCCGGCGAACGACCGATCGAACGAGTGGAGGTCAGTCCGGAGGCAGGGCCCGGACCGTTCTCCGTGTTGCTCATGTTGCGGGATGCTGAAGCGCCGGAACAGCTACGCGCGTCATGGACGACTTCGCTCCTAGAGCTTCCGGAGCAGAACTGGGCCGTCGAGGATCTCGACACAGGGCACATTCACGGAGTACTGCCGCCGTCCCGATGGGCGGTCCAGGAGGCGGGTCTTCTTCCGTCGTCGCGGGGCTACCGAGCGCCAAGAGACGTCGTCGCACCTTCGCTTGTGCGCTTCGGTGCGCTCCTACCGCTTTTCAAAGGTACACATCAAGTCCAGGCTGCCCTCCGCCTGCCAGACGAGCTTGAAGCAGTGCCGGCGCACGTGCTCCGAGAGATGCTCGAGGGGGATCTCTTTCCGTCCGTCGACGACTCGGTTCTGACCGAATTCGTTCTCGGAGCCACGAAGGTCGGATTCTCTGGCGAGAAGCCGTCGACGATCCCGGCCAGGGTCCAGCGACTCATCGAGCCACATGCACCCTCGACCGTGTTCCTGGCCTCCACGGAAGAGGAAGAGGAGTTCCTTCGGAGCCGGCAGCGACCGTTCCTGAGAATTGATCCGGACACGGTCGACGAGTTCGTCGAAACGGTCGGATGCCGTCGGTTCGCTGACAGCTTCTCGTTCGCAATGGTCGTCGAGGGCCAGCAGGACTCCCAGCGGGTTCTCGACGTCTACACCGGTCTTCGCTCGGTGTACGGGGCGGCGCTCTCAGCGGCGAGATTCTCTCGCGCCCTGCTGATCGCAAAGCGGGTGGTTACAGAGGACGGTACGGAGGATCAGCCCAGAGACTGGCACCTTGATGGCCAGGAACTCATCGTAAGCAGCGACGCTGACGACCGGCGAGTCCTTGAGTTCGTCAACGACGCCTTCGATCTTCGCCTTGACAACTTCCGACTCGCAGACGTACTCAAGGCGGGACTGGACAACAAGCTCGAGCTCCTTCGTCAGGAGGCACGGGCCATCGGGAGCGACGCCGAACGTCTCGACCACTACATCGGCCCCGATGACCTACGGGAAGCGTTACCGACCGGGCTATGGAGCGCGCTTGAAGCGCAGAGCCTGGTCAACGACGGGACGCCCGTCGCGGAGCTCTTCTTGACGGTCCACGGCGCGGACGCGCTCCGCATTCTCGCGGACAGGTTCCGAGATCTCGGGTTCTCGGACGTTCCGGAAGCGTGGGGCGGCACGACGTCCGCTGTGTCCTGGGTCCGGAAGATGGGGTTCAGCGCAGAGTTCGCTGGCCAACGAAACCAAAAGCAACCCCCGGAGTTCGTCGTCCCCGGCGCGGTGGCGCTGAACCGTCTGCACACGTACCAGAAGAAGATCAGCGAGGATCTACGGACCGTCCTGACGCAACCGTCAGCCAACGGTCCCGCGCAGAAGGCGATGGTCGAGCTGCCGACGGGCGCGGGCAAGACCCGCGTCGCCACTGAGACCGTGCTCAAACTGTTCGTCGATGAGGTGCTGTCGGGAATCGTCCTCTGGATTGCACAGTCGGAGGAACTCTGCGAACAGGCCGTTCAGACCTTCCAGACCGTCTGGCGATACCTCGCGGATGAACGACCGCTTACTATCGGCCGCTTGTGGGGCTCGAACCCCGTCCAGGAACCAGACACCGAGCTATGCGTAATTGTCGCGACTGACGCGCAGCTCGCCCAGCTCATCGGTCGGGGCGACTATGAGTGGCTCAGCACGCCAGCGGCCGTCTTCATAGACGAGGCTCATCGAGCGGGCTCGTCGGAATACACCAAAATTCTTCGGTGGCTTGGTGTCGACGGACGCAGTTGGGAGAGGCCGCTTGTCGGTCTATCCGCGACACCGTTCAAGGGGCGAGCCGGTGACGACAGCGGGATCAAGGAACTGAAGGCCAGGTTCGGTACCAAGATTGCACTTCCGTTCTCAGAACCGTACAAAGAGCTCGTGAAGCTTGGTGTTCTAGCCAATGTCAGGCACGAGGTGTTGCCTACCGGCCTCGAGTTCGAGGTCAGCGATGCTGCGCCCAGCGAGCTCAGATCGAACAAGCTCATCGACCGAAACCTCTACGAGCGCATCGGTCGTAACGAACAGCGCATGCGGATCCTTGTCGAGCACATTTCCCAGACGCTTAGCGATCACCCGGACTGGCCTGTGCTGGTCTTCACCCCGAGCGTCCTCTCGGCACAGGTCCTTTCGGCATCGTTGCGCTATCGAGGGTTGGCCGCCGAATCGGTCAGCGGACAGACCGGCAAGCAACAGCGTCGAAAGGTGATCAAGCAGTTTCAGGACAACGAGATCCAGGTCCTCGCAAATTGCGACCTCCTCGTCCAGGGTTTCGACGCCCCGGGTGTGAGAGCGCTTTACATCGCCCGTCCGACGTTCAGCCCCGGCGCCTACATCCAGATGGCAGGCCGCGGCCTCCGCGGAACGGTGAACGGCGGAAAGGACGAGTGCCTTGTCGTCGACGTTGCCGACAACTGGGGCGCCATGAACGACTTTCTCGGCTACCACGACTACGAGGACCTCTGGGCGGAGCAGCGCGGATGATCCTTGTTCCTTCGCTGGCCGACATCGAAACAGCGTCGCGGAGTGACGCCGAGCGGCGCGTCGCGCGTCTCCTTCGGGACATTGAGGCAGACGGCGACGCGGTCGCCTTCTACTCTGTCGGGCTTCGCTCGCACGCGTACAAGCAGCAAGCGGAAGCCGACTTCGTTATCCTGTGGCGGGGGACCGTCGTCGTCGTTGAAGTCAAAGGCGGTGGCGTACGAAAGCATGATGGCATCTGGTATACCATCGACCGCCGCGGAGACTGGCATAAGCTCGGCACGTCCCCGATGGAGCAAGCTCGATCGGCGGGGTACGCGCTCCGCGACATCCTCAAGGAGCAGAAGCTTGGTTGGTACGCACACGAGGCCATAGTTGTCACGCCGGACATCGACGCGCCGCCGAGCTCCGTCGACTGGAAGACCTCGCACTGGTTGGCACGTGACTTAATGACAGTGCAAAATTTGAGCATGGCGCTTGACGTCGTGGTCGCAGATGCAAGGAACCCGCCGCGCGGGGAAAAGCTCGCGCGGATAGGCGACCTGCGGGAACGCCTTTTCGGGGAGTTCACTCGAATGCCGGTGACCGACGCACAACGCGGTGCGGTCATCGAGGAGCAGAACCGTGCCACGGTCGGCCAGGCCCGCGTTCTCGCAGCACTGGCGCGGAACGAACGCGTGCTCGTATGCGGAGGAGCAGGTACCGGGAAGTCCCTGGTTCTTGTCGAGTCAGCGAAACAGGAGGAGGAGCAGGGAAGGTCCGTGCTCGTGACGTTCCACTCACCTTCACTCTCGCAGTACTTCGCACCGCATCTTGGTCACCGCAACGTCGATGTGCTTCCTTTCGCGGACCTCGAGGGGGCGGGTCCCTACGACGTCGTGCTTGTTGACGAGGCACAGGACTTGATGACCGCCGAGGCGATGGACCGCCTCGATGGTGTTCTTGTCGGCGGTCGAGCGGCCGGTCGGTGGCGGATGTTCCTCGACCCGAACAACCAGGCGCATGTCGACGGCAAATACGACACCGACGTGGCGGAGCTGATCACCGCCGAGGCGGTCCCCGTGGACCTGTCGTTGAACGTGCGCAACACGCGTGCGATCGTGCACGTCGTACAGGAATACCTCGGCGCTGATGTCGGCGATCCGGGGATCGTTCACGGTGAGCGGGTTCAATGGGTGACCAGGAATGAGGAGGTCACCGCCGGTGACGGTGTGAGGATCGCCGCCGAACTCGCGGCGGAGGGAGCTCGTAGGTCCGACATCTGGGTGATCGACCCGCGGTCAGCCGCGGCGCCCGCGACCGTCAACGGCATCGTGGTGACGAGCCCTCGATTCGCGAAGGGGTTGGAGGCTGAGCATGTCGTCGTGTGTGGACTGCCCGAGGCTCTCGACGCCTCTGGAGCTGCTGCCTTCTACGTCGCGGTGACCCGCGCGCGTGTGTCCCTGCACGTGGTGCTCTCTAAGGATGACAGGAGTCGTCTTCAGCAACTGGTAGGGCAAGGGATGGCGAGTCGATGACACTTACCCGTGCGCAGGAGATCGTGCTTTCGCACCTGAGGTCGGCCTATGTCGGTCCGGACAGTGGCGATAGCGAAGTGATCTACAACCCGCCGAACCGGCAGTACGCCGTCGGGATGTTGTTCCCGCGCGACGGCGACCCTGCGCCCGACGATCCTGCCGTCGTACCCGATCGCGTCGACATCGACGTGATGAGCGCGTTCGACGGTGAGGTCGAGGAAAACGGAGCCGCGGTCCCGATCGCCGAGGATTGGAGGCCGTCATCAGCGGCGATCTCCTTTCTTACCGACAGTGACACGATTGCGTGCTCTGTCGCAGGCGCCACATACGCCGCCATTGAGGGCGATGGGCCGCCGAGCTGGCACCGAACGCCCTTCACGATCCCGGGTTTGGTCCTTGCACCCGATCGTCGGGTACATGAACAATCTGTCGGTGATGTACCAATCGAGATCGGTAGCCGTTGGCGGCGGTCCGGAGCGTTACGGCTTGTCACTGTTCACCTACGCGTACTGGCTTCATCGACCGGCGACGACCGCGTCGACGCCACCAGGATGCTGTACCAGGTTGCGCTCGCCGTCTCCCCGTCCAGTGGTGGGACGATCCATGAGTACGTCACTCGGCGAGGCTTCGACGCCGACGACGAAGCCGCGGAACTGCGTCTGAGATACAAGCACCGCAAGATTTACGCCGTCGGGCACGGCATGGCCGCGGACTGGACGCTCGCCGACGGTGTGTGCACCGAGGTGCGCCTGGAATCTGTCCCGCACTTTGTCGTCCCTGACGTCGAGACAACTGGTTTCGAGGATGGAACGCTCGAAGCGGACGCCTTGCGCCTCGAGCATCTAGCGACTCTTGACACGAATCCCGATCGAGTTCTCGAGTCGCTGCGCGCCTTCGTCCAGAAGTACGGAGTGTGGGTCGGGTCGCAGGAGGGACGGGTTGGTTCCTTCGGCCCGGACCACGCGGTTGCTGGTCGAATTGCCAGCCGGTCAAGACAAGCGATGACGCGAATGAACAAGTCTCTCGACCTGCTGGAAGAGGCGTCCAACGGCACCCTTCGGAAAGCATTCTCTCTCGCAATGGCCGCAATGCGCCTCCAGATGCAGCGAGCAGTCGTCACCCGCGACGGCATCCGGCGCGAGCCAAACTGGCGGCCCTTCCAGTTGGGCTTCCTCCTCGTCGCCCTCGCATCGACGGTGGACGACAGACACGAGGAGCGAGGGCTCGTCGACCTGATCTGGTTCCCAACCGGCGGTGGAAAAACGGAGGCGTACCTTGGCCTCGCAGCGATAGAGATTTTCCGCAGACGACTGTCGGACGGCCCTGTAGGTGGTGGCACTGCGGTACTGACCCGCTACACGCTGCGATTGCTTACCTCGCAGCAGTTCCAGCGAGCTGCCTCGCTCGTCTGCGCGATGGAGCTACTCCGTCGCGCGGACAAGATCGGCGATCCGCGCGCAAGCCACATGACACCGTTCTCGATCGGGCTGTGGGTCGGCAACGGCGTGACTCCCGGGACTCGCAAAGAGGCAAAGTCCGCACTCGAGCGGCTTCACAAGGCCGCTAGGCCTGAAGAGGCGAACCAGTTCCAAGTGGAAAGCTGCCCCTGGTGCGCTACGCCTCTTCTTCCCCGCGTCCGGTCTCCGCGCCCGGATGACTATGGCGTACGGCTGATGGGTCGTGACATCGTCATTCACTGCGTGAACGCGTCATGCGAGTTTGTCGATGAAATCCCAGTGAGCGTCGTCGACGAGATGCTCTATGAGGACCCACCGACCATCCTGCTTGCGACGGTCGACAAGTTTGCCCGTCTGCAGTTTCTCCCTGAAGCTGGTCGATTGCTCGGTCTGAACACCGCGTTCCGGCAGCCGTCGATGATCATCCAGGACGAGCTCCACCTGCTATCCGGGCCCCTCGGCACGACGGTTGCAGTGTTCGACGCTGTCATTCAGATGCTGCTCGCCGCGAACGGCTCGATGCCGAAGATCGTTGCATCGACCGCGACGATCCGTGCCTCGGAAGAGCAGGTGCAGGGACTATACGGCAGGCCGGTTGCACTGTATCCGCCGTCCGGGCTTGACGACGACACGACGTTCTTCTCCCGGCCGGTCGCGAGCGGCGAAGGTCGCCTGTACCTCGGGCTGATGCCCCAGGCGCTTTCGCAAATGTCAGCAACAGTTTCGGCGTCAGCACCCCTGATCGAGATCCCGGAGATTCTCCGGCGACACCCGGATGCGGAGACGAGCCTCGACGCCTACTGGACAGCCGTCATGTACCACAACAGCCTCCGGGAGCTGGGGCGCACCGGGACCCTGGTTGTCGACGACGTCAATGCTCGCCTAGATCCACGCGCCGAGCGCCTGGGGCATGAACTCCGCACAGTACGCGCCGGCCGCGTGCTGGAGCTGACAAGCCGACGCGGACCAGGAGAGCTGCCTAACGACCTGCGCGAACTTCGTCGGAGTGCCGACGAGTCCGATCAGGCGGTAGACATCGTCCTTTCTTCGAACATGCTCTCCGTCGGCATCGACATTCCACGACTCGCGCTGATGCTGATGGTCGGCCAGCCCAAGACCACATCCGAGTACATCCAGGCGACCAGCCGGGTCGGACGAGGTAAGGTTCAGGGCGTCGTCACCACGTTGTTCCGTTCGAACCGAGCGAGGGATCGTTCCCACTTCGAGACATTCCGCGGCTACCACGAGGCGCTTTATCGAAGCGTCGAGCCGACTAGCGTCACCCCCTGGTCCTTGGCGTCGCGCGAACGCTCGCTCGCCGGTGCCCTGGTAACGCTGATTCGACACCTCGGACCAGCTTTGTCCTCCAACGACGCAGCAAAGGACCTTGACCTACAAGATCCCAGCCAGCGGAGCTTGGTCGACCTGCTGGTCGGCGGGCTCCTCGAGCGGGTAGCGAGAGCGGACTCCGTCGAGACTTCGGATACGTGCGAGCGAATCACTAAGCTGCTCCGGGAGTGGGACCGCCGCGCGCGCGCTGCTCGCGAGGCTGGCGAGAGCCTGCTGTACGACCGCTCGAAGGCGGACGATTCCGCTCTACTTAAGCGATTCGGGCAAGACGGCGAAGGTTGGCTGGTAGCTGACTCGATGCGCTCGGTTGAACCCAATGTTGAAGTCGAGGTGCGCGAGCCATTTGAGGAGGGGTCCGGTGCAACGGATCAAGCATGACCTGCGACTGTCGGAGACCGTGTCACCGTTCGGCGTAGGAGCAGTCGTCGACATCCGGGGAGAATCGCTGATCGCCCCCGACACCTCGTGGTGGGATGAGCGCTATTCGGCCGAGATTCACTGCGAGCGACTCGTCGATCGCCTTGGTCCCAGCGTGCTTCGGGAAGCGCCCACCCACTCAGCGCGCACCGGGAAGAAGAACGCAGCAGGACTACTTTACTGGCGATTCCCAGCGTGGCGATTCTGTGAGCGATGCTCCAGGCTCTCCCAGAGAACCGGCAAAGACCGGGGCAAGTGGATCAACAAGTGTGAATGCGGCGGCATGCTCGTCCCGATGAGATATGTCGCTGTCTGCGAAAAGGGCAGCCATCTCCAGGACATCCCTTGGTTTATGTGGGCCCACCGCGGACGCGACGCCGGCGTCACCGAGGCCGTGCGACACTGCCGGTCATTCAAGGAACTACGATTCGTGCGTTCGGGCAAGCATGGTGAGGGCTTGAAGTCTCTTCAGGTGGAATGCGGCGCCTGCGGGCGTTCCCGCCCTATGTCGGACCTGGTCACGAAGGGAGCACTCGCCGTCGATGGCCTACGATGCAAGGGCACTCAACCGTGGCAGGACGCACGGCCGGATGGTGCCTGTGAGCATGGGCTTGTCGCCGTCCAGCGCGGCGCGACGGGCAACTACATAGCGGAACGCATCTCCGCTCTGGACATCCCCGAAGAGAAGCCGCCGTCGATCGCGCTCGCTGATGCCATTCGCGCACACCCAGACTTCAGTCGAGTGGTCGACGACAACGGCGGGCCCAAGGCCGAGGTGATCGCGGGCTGGATCGCCGACGAGGTTGGCACCACCCCAGACGACGTCCTGATCCTGGCGGCGGCGGGCGGCGCCCCGCAGGACGATGTCCTCGCAGATCTCAAGGATGGCGAGTGGGCGGCTTTCCTCAAGAAGCTCAGAACTCCCGGGCGTGACCACAGCGAGGGCGATTTCGTCGTTGACGCGTGGTTGACATCCGAGCGCCCCGGCATTCCCGCGGCGCTGGCCGGACGGCTGACCGCGGTCGGCCAGGTTAGGCGCGTGCGCGAGGTCAGAGCGCTCAAGGGCTTTCGCCGCTATTCCGCTGATGCCGAGATGATTCCGTCCGATCTGTCACTCAAAGGCAAGCGCAAACCCACTCTTCCCGCCATCGAGATGTATGGGGAAGGAATTTTCCTCCAGTTCAGTGAGGAGTTCCTCACGGAATGGGAGCAGCGTGCAGCAGTTCGGGCACGCGCCAATATCCTGCTGGACCGACGGTCGAAGACGGAATGGGCGAGTCGACTGGACCTCCCTGAGGCCCGCTTCGTCGCCCTCCACACGATCGCTCACCTCTTGATCCGCCGACTCGCATACGCGTCCGGGTACTCATCAGCCTCGCTTCAGGAGCGGATCTACGCAAGCTCCTGCCGTCCCGACCGCACGGCCGGTGTGCTGATCTACACGGCCGCGGGCGACGCGCAGGGCACCCTGGGCGGTCTCGTTCGGCTCGGTTACCCTGATCAGCTAGTTCCGTTGCTTCTCGCAGCAATCGACGATGCCGACGTCTGCTCAAACGATCCGGTATGCATCGAGAGCGACAGGCAGGGCGCAACGAGCCTCAACTTGTCGGCGTGCCACGGATGTTCGCTTGTAAGCGAGACATCCTGCGAAACCGCAAACAGACTGCTCGATCGTCAGTTGGTCCTTGGCGGGCGTGACGTCCCAGGGCTGTTCGAGGGTGTGCTCGACGAGGTCCGTGCGGTCAACGTGCCCTAGCGCTACTGGAAGCGTCAGGTATCAGTGGGGTGCCTTGACGACCGAGCAGATGCGGACTGCAACTAGCTGGGGGTCCTCGTGCTCCCAGAACCGCAGAACGCGCCGGGCTGCGGTACTCAGCACATCGTTCGTCTCCGCGTCCCGAACCTCATTGCGGCGGAGCTTGGCGGCCCACCAATCAGCGTTCGCGTGCGGCTGTGTGCCGTGTTTGGGGCATCCATGCCAGAAGCATCCGTCGAGGAAGACCGCCACTTTTACCTTGGTGAAGGCGATGTCGATGCTTCGCCGCGCCATTCCCGGCACCGGGTAGGCGACGCGGTAGCGAAGACCGCGAGCGTGCAAGATACGACGAACGTCGACTTCCGGCTTCGTGTCTCGCCGACGCACGGAGCTCATACGCTGGCTCACCGCCAGGCTCGATGCTCCAGGATGGGGACCGACCGCGTGCATGAAGCCACGGTAGCTCAAGTGCTAGATACCCCTCACGGGCCACCGTCGCTAACCCTGCCAAAACGGCAACTTCGGCGAACCGGCAGATGACGTTGTCGGGCGTCACCTCTGCTTACCCGCGATGACTGCCACTCTTCGCGTGCCATCTCGCCGTCGCTGAGGTGCGAGTGCCGCGGTCGAAGGGTGCGACGCTCGGCAACTGTTGCGCCTGAGGTGCTGGTGGTGCTGGCTAGGATTGCCAGGTGACATCCGAGGGACACGGCCGCGCCCACGTAACCGTTCTGGATCTTTTCGCGGGATGTGGCGGTCTGACCGAGGGGTTCCACCAGTACCGTCCTGAAGGTGCCGCGAGCCCGGTGTTCCGAAGCGTCGGCGCCGTAGAGTGGGAGCCGGCGGCCGCAGCGTCGTACGCAGCGAACTTCGGCGCCGGTTCGTCTCGGCTTGGTGACCATGAGGCACCGGAGATCGTCTGCCGAACCATCGTCGGTTGGGAGCCGCGATGGAAGCCAGGCGAGGTTGACGTCGTGGTTGGGGGGCCGCCGTGCCAGGGATTCTCCGGACTCAACCGTGAGAAGGTGGGTCCAGAGCGGAACATGCTTTGGGAGGAGTTCATCCGCGTGGTGGTCGCTCTTCAACCAAAAGTGTTCGTGATTGAGAACGTGGACAGATTCCTTCGATCAGCGGAGTTTGTGGATCTGAAGAACCGCATTGGCGGAGCGGACCTCAAGAACTATAGCCTTGTCGACCCCGGTTCCAAGCGAGGTGAGACCGAACAGGATCGAGATAAGCGCTACTTGCTGAACGCGGCGAACTACGGTGCTGCGCAAGCCCGTCGGCGTGCAATCGTCATCGGTATTCGCACTGACGCCGGTCTACCTGTTCAATCGCTGCGTTACCCCCGGCCCACGCATTTCCGAAAGCACGCCCGCGATGTGCCGCCGCCGAAGGGCCCAGGCGGATTACCCGCCGTGCTCGCCGAGCAGCCCGAGTGGGCCACCGTCGACCTATTGTTTGAAGAGAGTTCACGCAAAGACATTGCAGTTGACCTGCCGGCCTTCCCCGCGCGGCGCGTCCCTGGGATCGATGGCACCTTCGTCGGGCCGTTCCTGACAACGGACCTCCACGTCGGCCGCCGACCAGAGCCGATCTCGATGTGGCGCTATAGCGCGATCCCGAGGGGCGGAAATCGAAAGGACCTTCGTGGTCGGTATGTGTGTCGCTTCGATGACGGCAGCGACATGATCATTCAGAAGGTGGGCGACCACAGGCACGACGACGGCGCGCTGAAGGTTCTTGGTGCGTACGAAGTCGTGGTCGATGGGGCCGCCACGAGCCGTCGAGTCACGGTGCGCACGGCCCGTCCTGCCGCAGGTGGCGCGAGGTTGGCGGGGCGCCGCAACAAATCGGAGATGTTCCACGTTGTGCTGAGTGATGGTGATGTTCATCGGCAGGCTGTCCTCGAGTACCTTTCCACTGTGGCGTGGGACTCGCATGACGCTGGCTCCGGCGATGTCATGGGTCGACTCCGGAGCGGCGCACCGGCTGTGACGATCCGCACGGAGTTTTTCAAGCCGGAGAAGGGTCGATATCTCCACCCGACCGAGGACCGTCCGATAACTCACTTCGAGGCGGCCAAGCTTCAGGGTTTCCCGGATGACTTCCGGTGGTTCGGGTCTAAGCTCGAGATTGCGAGGCAGATCGGCAACGCTGTGCCCGTACCACTGGGGCGCAAGATAGCCGAGTCGATTTACCAGTACCTGTACGGCGATGCGTGAGTATCGGGGCGCGCTGCCGATGCGCTAGCAAAGCTTGCCAATTCACAAGACATGAAGGAATCGATGCAACGCCCAAGCTCAGACCCACCCGCCCGGGTAGGCTGACTCAAGGTGTTGTTTTGCCGTTGGGTTAGGTTAGCTGTCGAGGTTTGGTGGTCGGTGGCTTCAATTCGCGTGCGATTGCAAGGCGGAGTTGGTGGCGAATGGAGCGTATTCGTCGCCGGTCGCGGACCTTCTTCTGCACGAGCATGTTGAGGACGAGCTTCTACGCGGTGCGGCAATGAACTCGAGACCGACGACGACGTCGATCGCGATGTCCGTGGTCCACCCCGCGGCCGAACCCGCGTTGCACGCGACGGACACGGTCGTGGCGGAGCGGCGCCGCGCCCCCCCCGGATGGCCGACAGCACGTAGGGGGGGCGGGGGCGGCCGGACGCGCTGATCCCGACGACCACGTCGTCGGCGGTCAAACCGAGCGCGTCGAGGTCGCGCACGGCGGCGTCCTCGTCGTCCTCCGCGCCCTCGACCGCCGTGGTCAGCGCGACCTGGCCGCCGGTGATCAGGCCGACGACCTGGCTCTGGTCGGCGGCGAAGGTGGGCGGGCACTCGCTGGCGTCGAGGACGCCGGGCCGGCCTGGCGTGTCGGCGCCGACTTGAACGAGTCGGCCGCGACGCGCGAACGACGCGGCGACGTCGTCGTCGACCCCGACACCGGCGTGGATCTCGGCGTGCATGTCGATGCCGCGCTCGACTGCTCTCGTCATGCTGCGTTGGGGTCCCGCGTAGCTCGGGAAGCCCAGGTGACGGGCGAAGCGGGAGACCGTGGCGGCGCTGACGTCGGCGCGGGCTGCGAGGTCGGCGGTTCGTGCGAATCGAGCCTGTCGGCGGGCGCCCTTAGGCTCGATCCGCACCAAACGACACGGGGGAGCGCATGCAGATCACTACCGACGGGCAGGCCCTCCTCAGCCCGAGCGACCTCAGCACGTGGGCGACCTGCGAGTGGGCGTTCCTCCGCCGCCTCGACGCCAAGCTCGGCCGCGGTGGCCCCCTGCCCGACGAGCACGACGACATGCTCGAGCGCACCGCGCGCCTGGGGGACCAGCACGAGCTCGACTACCTCGACATCCTCAAGCAGACCCACGGCGTCGTCGAGTTCGACCGACCGGCACCTCCCGACTACGCAACGGCAGCGCAACAAGCGCGGAACGCGTTCCAGACGGGCGCGGATGTCCTCTACCAGCCGACCTTCCACGAGCCGCCCACCCCCGACCGCCCGGGCTTCATCGGCTTCGCGGACTTCATCCTCCGCAACGCTGAGGGCGCCTACGAGGTCTACGACACCAAGCTCGCCCGCCATGCCAAGATCAGCGCCCTGCTCCAACTCGCCGCCTACGCCGAGCAGATGCAGGCGCACGGCATCCCCACCGGCGAGCAGGTCCACCTGGTGCTCGGCGACCGGACGACCACCACGCACGACCTCGCCGACATCGCCCCGGTGTACCGCACGCAGCGCGCCGAACTGGAGCGGGTCATCGCGGAGCGGATGCAGGAGCACGAGGAATTGCAGTGGGGCGACCCCCGGTACTCCAGCTGCGGCCGCTGCACCATCTGCCAGACCCAGGTGCAACAGCACCGCGACCTGGTCCTCGTCGCCGGCATGCGCCTCGACCAGCGGACGAAGCTGATCCGGCAGGGGGTGCGGACGATCGACGACCTGGCGGACCGCACCGCGGCCGTGCCCGGCATGTCGCGATCCACGCAAGATCGGCTGGTGCGTCAGGCGCGCCTCCAGACCGAGACCGAGGCCGAGCAGCAAGCAGGCCGAGCCAACAAGACCAAGCCGCGCTTCGAACTCCACGACCCCCGCGCCCTCGACGCGATCCCGGAGCCCGACCCGGGCGACGTCTTCTTCGACTTCGAGGGCGACCCCCTCCACACCGAGGACGGCGTGCACTGGGGCCTCGACTACCTGTTCGGCCTTGTCGACGACCGCGCCGACTTCACCGCCTTCTGGGCGCACACCATCCGCGACGAGCGCCAGGCGCTGATCGACTTCCTCGCCTTCGTCAAGGAACGCCGCGCGCAGCACCCGGGCATGCACGTCTACCACTACGCCGCGTACGAGCGGACGCACCTGCTGTCCCTCGCCGCCCGGCACGGCGTGGGGGAGGACGACGTCGACGACCTGCTCCGAGCCGGCGTCCTCGTCGACCTGTACCCGATCGTCCGCAAGGCCCTGGTGGTCGGCAGCCGCAGCTACTCGATCAAGAAACTCGAGCCGCTGTACATGGGCGAGGACCTCCGCCTGAGTGACGTGACGAACGCCGCCGACAGCATCACCGCGTACGTCGAAGCCATCGAGGAACTGCGCAACGGCGACCCCGCGGCCGGACAGCGCATGCTCGACCAGGTCGCCGACTACAACGCCTACGACTGCCGCTCGACCCTGCGGCTCCGCGACTGGCTGCTGTCGCTCCGGCCGCCGCGCACGGAGCCCGCGACCGAGGACGCGGAACTCCTGCCGCCGATCCCCGTCGAGCGCGAGCCGAACCCCGTGTACACGGCCCTCGCCGCGCAGATCGCGGACGTCGACCCCCTCGACCGCGACGCCGACCAGACCGCGCTGGCGCTCGCCGCCGCCGCGATCGACTACCACCGCCGCGAGGCCAAGACCTTCTGGCAGGACCACTTCGACCGCCTCCGCAACCCCGTCGACGACTGGGCCGACACCCGCGACGTGCTGGTCGTCGAGCGCGCGTCGGTCGAGCGGGACTGGGACACGCTGCCGCGTGCCCGCTCGCAGTCACGAGAGATCCGCCTGTCCGGGACGCTCGCGCCCGGTTCGCGGATCCGGCCGGGAGGCACGCCCCACCTCGTCTACGACGACCCACTCCCGCCGTCGGTCACCGCTCCGGCTCAGGGTTCGAAGGGCGCGTCGGCCCGCGCGGTCGTGCTGGAAGCGGCGGACAACGGCGACGCCTTCGAGGTCCTGGTGAAGGAGAGCCTGCCCGTTGGCGGCGGGGAACCGCACCACGATTTCCCGGTCGCCCTCGCACCGGCCGCCCCACCGCGGCCGAAGCCGCAGCCCGAGGCGATCGCCGAGTGGGGCCAGGAGGTCCTCGACGCCCTGCCGTCGATGCTGCCCGACCCGGCGCTCGACCTGCTCCGCCGGGTACCGCCCCGTGGTGCGCTCGCTCCCGTCACCGGCGACGACACCGTCTCGGCGGTCGTCACGACGCTGCTCGGGCTCGACCGGTCGTACCTGGCGATCCAGGGCCCTCCCGGCACGGGCAAGACCTACGTCGGCTCGAACGTCGTCGCCCGGCTCGTCCGCGAGCACGGCTGGCGCGTCGGCGTCGTCGGCCAGTCTCACGCGACGAGCGAGAACTTCCTGTCGTCGGTGGTCCGAGCTGGTGTTCCCGCCGACCGCGTGGTGAAGGTGCCCAAGTCCGGCGCGACCGAGGACGAGCTCGAGGCCGCCGCGTGGACCCCGGTGAAGAACAACGCGGCCGTCTCCGCGTTCCTGTCCTCGTGCGCGGAGACCGGCACCGGGGGAGTCGTCGGCGGCACCGCGTGGACCTTCGCGAACGAGGGCACGATCCCGCGACGCTCCCTCGACCTGCTCGTGGTCGACGAGGCCGGGCAGTTCTCGCTCGCCCCGACGATCGCGTCGTCGATCGCCGCGCAGCGCCTCCTCCTGCTCGGCGACCCGCAGCAGCTGCCCCAGGTGTCGCAGGGGTCGCACCCGGAGCCGGTCGACCAGTCGGCGCTCGGGTGGCTGGCGGACGGGGAGCACGTGCTCCCGCCGGAGTTCGGCTACTTCCTCGCACACACCCGCCGCATGGAGCCCGCACTCACCGCGTCGGTGTCGGGGCTGTCGTACGACGGGCAGCTGACGTCGATCGTGAGTGGTCGGCACCTCGACGACCTCGACCCCGGTGTCCACCCCGTGCCGATCGTGCACAGCGGCAACACGACGTCGTCGGCGGAGGAGGCTGCACGGGTCGTCGAGCTCGCCCAGAGCCTGATCGGTCGTCGATGGGTCGACGGCGAGGTGACGCGCGCGTTGACGGACGAGGACGTCATCGTCGTCGCGCCGTACAACGCGCAGGGAGCGCTGATCCGCGAGGCCCTCGATCGCGCAGGCCTCCGCGGGACGCAGGTCGGCACGGTCGACATGTTCCAGGGGCGGGAGGCCGTGGTGTCGATCACGTCACTCGCGGCATCGAGTGCGGCGGACATCCCGCGCGGGCTCGACTTCTTGCTCATGCCGAACCGGTTGAACGTGGCGCTGTCACGGGCACAGTGGGCGGCGTACCTCGTGTACTCGCCGGCGCTCACCACGGGGTTGCCGCCGTCGATCAGCGGGCTGTCGTTGCTCTCGCGGTTCATCGAGCTGGTCGAGCCGCGGCGCTGACACCAGCAGAGTGACCGCGATCAGCCGGCCTGGACCGTGCCGACCGCCGAGCTGTAGCTGGCGGTCGCGCCGAACCGCGCCCCGATGATCGTGACCGACCATGCGCTCCGATCCGGCGCGACCGAGTACAGGACCCGCGCGCCCACCGGGATCGGCGCCAGTCCCGTTCCGTCTACCAGGGCGATCCGCGCCGGGTCGCTCGCCGTCGTGAGCTCGGTCGGGTAGTTCCCGGCGCCGAACCGTCCCTCCAGGGCGTACGCCAGGGTCCCGGCGCCCATGGCGACCGCGGATCGCTCGGTGTCGAAGCTCGTCGGCTCGGGAACCGCGGGCGCCTGCGGTGCAGCCGCCTCGGCCGGGGCCGGAGCCGCTCCCTGCACCGTGCTGTCGCCCGCAGCGGCTGGCTCCGGTGCAGCTCCTGCCGGTACCTGGTCCTCAGTCGCAGGAGCGGCAGTCACAGCATCGGGCGAGGACACCGCCATCGGGAACCCGGGGTCGAACACCTGCCCCTCGTGCGTCGCCGGCAGCGAGAGCACGGGCCATTGCACCCCGACGGTGGAGAGCCCGAACGCGAGCACCGCGTACGCCATGAGGGCCGTACCGACGGTGCCGAGCATGATCGCACCGCGGCCGAACGCGCGCGCGACGCTGCCGAAGCGGCTCCGGTCGGTCACGAGACGGCGTCCGATGACGATGGCTGTGACACCGATGGTCGATGCGATGAACCCGCTCTGGACCCCGGCCTCCTGCGGCTCGGCGAGTGCCATGACGAGGCTGCCGAGTCCGAGGAACATCGCCAGGGTCGCCCAGGCCCACGGTCGGGTGGCTCGCCGGGTGCCTCGGGGCGGTTCTGCGGTCAGGAACGCGGACCTCGGCCGTCGCGGCGGCGGCCCGGACGGTGCGTCGGCGAAGTACCCCGGAGGAGACCAGTCGCGTGGTCCCGGACCGCCCAGTGGCATCGTCGTCCCCTCGTTCTTCGTTCACGACGGTCCGAGTCTGGCTGTCGGTCTCGAGTTGAGCGATCCCCAGAACTGGGTGGATGCCGAGTGCGACGAGGGGCGTGTCGGGGGCTCCGGGGTCCGCGACGGTCCCGTCCGGAAGCGGACTGCCGGACCGCGTCGTCGGCAGCGAACGTGGCGTGACGATCTCGGTTCGCGATCGCCGGGAATCGTGAACCAGGATCGTCAGCTGCAGATCGCAGTCAGCAGGTCCGCCAGGCCAGTCCCCGGCGGGCCGACCTGGTCGGTGGTGGCCTAGCCCTGGGGGGAGTCCTCGGCCTCGTTGTCGTCGTCGCCAGGGATCTCGCCGCGCATCTGCGCCCGGATCCCCGCGAGCACGTCGGCGTGCAGGAAGTTGGCGTCCTCGGCGCTGGTCGGGTCGACGACGATGCCGAACTCCTCGGGCACCGCGGTCACGAGCTCGGCCATGCGGACCGGGCGGGCCTCGGTGCCGGGGACGCCCTCGGTGAGTTCGGCGGGGTCGGTGAACACCGGGACGAAGGGCAGGTCGCGGATCATCACGTGGGCGATGCTCCCGCCCTCGGGGTCGCCCGCGGGCTTCCACGGCACCCACGCGGCACTGCCGAGGAACCCTTGCGCCGACGACGCCATGCGGCGCCGCAGGGCTCCGGCGGGTGACTCGGTCCTGCCGGCACCGGGGCCGAACGCCGACCCGCTCGTGTCGTTGCTGCTCATGGGGTTCCCTCCGCCGTGGTGTGCCCGGCCATGCTCCCACGTGGTGCGGGCGGAACCGAATGCGGCACCGTCACAGCCAGCTCCCCACCGGACGCGAGCGGCGTTGCGGGGGTGAGGCGTGCCTCCAGACCGACGACGGCGCCCGACCCACGAGGTGGGCCGGGCGCCGGACGGACCACGCTCAGTACTTGGCCGACTGCCCGCCGTCGATCGGGACGACCGTCGCGTTGACGTACGAGGCGTCGTCGGACAGCAGGAAGGCGACGACGGCGGCGATCTCGGGGGCCTCACCGTAGCGCTTCGTGGGGTTGACCTGGATGAACTCCTCGGCGGCCTTCCGCGGGTTCTCCGCGTCGATCTGCTTCATCGAGTTCTCGACCATCGGCGTCCAGATCGCACCGGGGGCGATGGCGTTGATGCGGATGCCGTACTGGCCGTACTCCACGGCGGAGTTGCGGGTGAGGCCGACGACACCGTGCTTGGCGGCCGCGTAGCCGGACTGGTTGCCGATGCCGCGGATGCCACCGACGCTCGCGGTGTTCACGACCATGCCCGAGCCCTGCTCGCGCATGACCCGCAGCACCTTCTCGAGCCCGAGGAACACGCCACGGAGGTTGATCGACACGACCTTGTCGAACTCGGCGGCGGTGAAGGACTCAGTGGGGTTCTGCTTGCCCTCGATGCCGGCGTTGTTGAAGAAGCCGTCGATGCGGCCGAAGCGCTCGGTGGTGGCGGTGACGTAGGCGTCGACCTGGGCCTCGTCGGAGACGTCGGCGACGGTGGTGAGCACCTGGGCGTCGGGGGTCGCCTCGAGGACGGCGGCCTTCGTGGCCTCGAGTCCCTCGCTGGAGACGTCGACGAGCGACAGCTGAGCACCTTCGGCGGCCAGGCGGACGGCGGTCGCGCGGCCGAGGCCGGACCCGCCGCCGGTGATGAGGACGACGCGGTCGGTGAAGCGGGTGGTGGATGTCATGGATGGCCTCCTGCGGTCTTCGACGGTGAAGGGCTCGGGTCCAGCGGTGGGTCGACGAGTCCGTTCGATGCATCTGCATCGACACCTCTAGGCTACACCTGTCGTTTTGCTCCGTGGTCAGCCGCTCAGCAGCGCGCGAGCACCCGCTCCATCGCGTCGCGCTCCGCGGGCGCCACCCAGAGCCGGTACGTCGTCTTCACCGTGATCTGGTGCTCGACGTAGGTGCAGCGGAACGCCGTGTCCGCGGGCAGCCACGTCGCCGCGTCGCCCGAGCGCTTCTGCGCGTTCGAGCGGCCGTCGACGGCGAACAGGTTCGCGGGATCGTTCGCCAGGGCTTCGCGCTGCTCCCGCGTCAGCTGCTGTGCGCCGGTGCGCCAGGCGTTCTCGAGCGCGACGACGTGGTCGATCTGCACGAGGGTCGAGGTCCGGTTCCCGCGGACGAAGTCCACCCGCTCGCCGGTGTACGGGGAGACCAGCGTGCCGCGCAGGACCTTGCAGGGCCCCTGCCGCTCGATGTCCGTCAGGTCGCGGGCGAGCACGTCGTTCCGGGTGTCGCAGCCGTTGTGGTCGACGTCGAGCCAGGCGGTGCCGAAGCGGGCCTCGCGGTCGTAGCCGGTCGCGGCGGCCTTGCCCTTCACGGGCAGGGCAGCGAGCTCGCGGCGGGCGGTCGCGGCTGCGGTCGCGTCGGTCGGGCTGGTCGCCTCGGCCGCCTCGGCCGCCTCGGCCGCGTCGGTCGGGCTGGTCGGCTCGGTCGCGTCGACGGTCGGCCGGGAGGCGCCGCCCGCCTCGGCCCCACCGCCCGCGTCGGCCGTCGGTGCAGTGGTGATCGTCGGTGCGGCCGTCGACGAGGACGTCCCGTCCGCGGCGGCGTCGGCGTCCGCGTCGGTCACGCCGGTGGTGTGCAGCAGCCATCCGGCGAGGGCGACGACCGCGACGAGGCCGAGCGACGTCAGCGATGCCCGAGCCCTGCGGCGCGAGGAGGTGGAACGGGCGGAACGCGGACGGCGTCGACGGGACGTCATGGGGAGGCCTTCGGTGGTGCGGTGGAGCGGGCCCGGGTGGACCGTCCACGATCATCCCGTGCGGCACCGACGAACCAGGGCGTAGACACGGGGCATGACCGATCACGCGAACCCCTCCGTGCCCGTCACCGGTGGATCGATGCCGCTCCTCGGCTTCGGCACCTGGCAGATCCCCGACGCCGACGCTCCCGCCGCCGTGGGCGCTGCGCTCGAGGCCGGCTACCGCCACATCGACACCGCCACGGGCTACTCGAACCAGCGCGGCGTGGGGAAGGCGCTCGCCGACGCCGGCCTGGCCCGCGACGACGTCTTCGTCACCACGAAGCTCCCGCCGGACAACGCCGACCGGGTGCGCCAGACCATCGAGGAGAGCCTCGAGCAGCTCGGGCTCGACCACCTCGACCTGTGGCTCGTGCACTGGCCGCCGAACGGCGAGGCCCGACCCGACGTGTGGGAGCAGGTCGTCCAGGCGCAGGCCGACGGGCTGACCCGGGCGGTGGGCGTGAGCAACTACTCGCTCGCGCAGATCGACGAGCTGACCGACGCGACCGGGACGACCCCGGCCGTGAACCAGATCCGGTGGAGCCCCGCCGAGTACGACGCTGAGGTCGCCGCGGGGCTGCACGAACGTGGCGTGGTGCTCGAGGGCTACAGCCCGTTCAAGGCGAGCAACCTGCAGGACCCGACGCTCGTCGAGATCGCGGAGGCGCACGACGCCGACAGCGCGCAGGTCATCGTCGCGTGGCACGTGGCGCCCGGGTTCGTCGTGATCCCGAAGTCGTCCAACCCGGAGCGCATCCGGTCGAACGCGCTCGGGGCGCACCTCGAGCTGACCGCCGACGAGGTGTCGCGGATCGACGGTCTCGCCGGCTGACCCGGTCGCGACGGCGGGCTCAGGTCGGGAACGGCCAGAGCCCGCCGTCGTCGTACGGCTCGGCGAGGTCGAGGCCCTCGGCCTGCGCGATGCGGCGGAGCTTCCGCTCGAAGGTGGCGAGCTGGCCGTGCACGGCCTGTGCCGTGACGAGGACGACCGCGTCCGGCATGCCGAGCCGGCGGCTGGCGCGCATGTCCGCCGCCCGGCGTGCGGTACGGCCCGTGACCGGGACGACCGACACGCCGAGTCGTTCGATGGTTCCGCGCTCACGATCGGCGTGCCCACGCGACGCCGGTCGCACGAGCATCTCGGCGAGGGTCAGGGCCGAGGTGCAGAACTCGTCCCACGCGTGGTCCTCGACCAGGTCGTACGCTCGCTCGTGCAGGCCGTCGCCCTCGTCGAGCAGCGCGATCACGACGTTCGCGTCGAGGACCATCACCGTGCCGGCCGCCTCCGCCGATACCCCTCGAACACGCTCGACCAGACGCCTCGGCTGCCGCCGAAGGAGCCGCCGAGCGTGACCTCGGCGCCGTTGCGCAGGCGGAAGGTGGACGTCGCCGTGGTGCCGTCGCGCCGGACCACTCCTGTTCGCGGCGGCGCCTGATCGGCGTGGGACTCGAGATCGGCGTGCGGCTCGACGTCCGGATCGGCCGGAGTCGGTGTCAGGAGGCCCGCGACCGGGACCTGCGGAGCGGGACGGGGCTGGGCGGAGCGGCTGGTCTCGACGAACATGCGGCGACGGTACCGACGCGGGCGTCCGGACGCGAAGGAGTTCGTATGTCGCGGCTCAGGTGAGCAGCGAGCGGATGTCCTCGGCGGTCAGGTCGTCGGCGAACAGGGCGTCGTCGTCGATCATGGTCGCGAAGAGTTCGGCCTTCTTGGCGGCGAGGGCGAGGACCTTCTCCTCGATGGTGTCCTCGGCGATGAAGCGCTGCACGTTCACGGAGCGGGTCTGCCCGATGCGGTGCGTCCGGTCGACCGCCTGGGACTCGGCGGCCGGGTTCCACCAGGGATCGAGCACGAAGACGGTGTCCGCCTCGGTCAGCGTCAGCCCGAAGCCGCCGGCCTTGAGGGAGATGAGGAACGCCGGTGCCGTGCCGGTCCGGAAGCGGTCGATGACCTGCGGGCGCTTCCGGGTCGAGCCGTCGAGGTACTCGTACCCGATGCCTCGGGCGTCGAGTGCCTCGGCGACCATGCGCAGGAACGTGGTGAACTGGCTGAAGACCAGGGCGCGGCGGCCCTCGGCGGCGAGCTGCTCGAGCTCGTCGAGCAGCAGGTCGAGCTTCGCCGAGGGGATGGGATCCGCACCGGCGGCGACGTCGTCGTCGGCGTCGTGGTCCGTCTGCTGCACGAGCGCCGGCGACAGGGCGAGCATCCGGAGGAGGGTCAGCGACCGGAAGACGATCATCCGGTTGCGCGCCAGGTCGTCGATGAGGTCGAGGACCTTCAGGCGCTCCCGGTTGAGGGTCCGCTCGTACAGCGCGCGGTGCGCGGGGTCGAGCGTCACCCGGACGACCTGCTCCTGCTTCGGCGGCAGGTCGGCGGCGACGCTCTCCTTCGTCCGGCGGAGCATGAGCGGTCGGATCCGACGCCGGAGCCGGTCGGTGAGCTCCTTGCGGGCGTCCCCGCGCAGGTCGGGGGAGCCGAGCGGCTTGACGTAGTCGTCGCCGAACCGGGACCACGACGACAGCAGCCCGGGCGCGACGACGTGGAACAGCGCCCAGAGGTCGGTCAGCCCGTTCTCGAGCGGGGTCCCCGTGACCGCGAACTTCACCGGCGCGGGCAGCTCGGCCGCGACCCGGTGCGTCTGCGACTGCGGGTTCTTCACGAACTGCGCCTCGTCGAGCACGAGCGCCGACCAGGACACTCCGGTGTACTCGGCGGCGTCGAGCCGGAGCAGTGCGTACGAGGTCACGACGACGTCGGACTCCGCCGCCGCCCGGGCGACCCGGGCGTGGTCCTTGAGCGAGGTCGCGGTGACGGCGGTCACCCGCAGGGAAGGGGTGAAGTGGGCTGCCTCGTCCGCCCAGTTGCCGACGACCGAGGTCGGCGCGACGACGAGGAACGGCGGAGCGTCGGGCTCGGACCGGCGGGCGGCGGCGATCATGGACAGCACCTGCAGGGTCTTGCCGAGGCCCATGTCGTCGGCGAGCACCCCACCGATGCCGTGCTCCCGCAGGAACCGGAGCCAGGCGTAGCCGGCGTGCTGGTAGGGGCGGAGCTCGGCGTGCACGGTGTCCGGCACGGGGACCTCGTCCTGCGGTGCGGCGTCGAGCAGACCCGCTGCGATCCGCTGCCAGCGCTCGTCGTGCTCGGTCTCGTCGGCCAGCTGGTCGAACTCCGACCACAGTCCGGCCTGCAGCGGGGTCACCGTCAGGGCCTGGTCGGGTTCCCACTCGTCGAGCTCGCGCGCTTCCTCGATGAGTTCCTTGAGCCGGTCGAACGTCGGGTCGGCCAGCGACAGGTACGACCCGTCGATGAGCTTCATGCGGCGGTCACGCTTCGCCAGCGCCCGGAGCAGCGGGGTGAACGGTATCTGCCGCCCGTTCACGGTGACGAAGATGCCGAGGTCGAACCAGTCGTGCTTCTCGGACGGCATCGTCGTGACGCGGATGTGCGGTCGCCCGGTCAGCCGCTCGTGGTCGCCGGGCTCGCCCTGCACGACCGTCCGGACACCGAGTGCGGGCAGGGCTGGCAGGAGTTCGGTCGCGAAGACGGCGACGTCCGCACCGTCGACCGTGCCGTCCTCGAACCAGGCGAGACCGCCGCCGGGGCCGGTCGTCTCGGACTCGTCGGCGGCGTGCAGCCCGGTCAGGTCGGGGAGCGGGCCGTGCAGCGTGACCGGGTCCTTCCGACCGTCGACGTGCCACCGCCACTGCAGGTGCAGGCGGTCGTCGGTCCGGGGCGCCCGGGCGGGTTCGAACGTCGCCGTCAGGACGAGCTCGGGCGGTGTCCGCTCGGGGAGTTCGACCGAGCCGTCGGAGCTGACGAGACCGAGCGCGCCGCGGAGCCGCGGCGACCAGTCGGCCAGGAACTCGTCGACGGCATCGGCCGGCACGGTGATGCGCGCGCCCTCCGCGAGCATGCGGCGCTGGTCCTCGGGGACCGGAGCCGGGGTCGGCGCGAGGGTGACGTGGAACTCGGGGCTCTCGCGGAAGGCGTAGACACCGTGGTCGCCGATCGTGCGCGCCGAGCCGTCGGGTACCGGGCGCCCGTCGACGACCGCACTCGCACCGATGACGAGCGCGCCGTCGTGCCGGGCCGCGTCGAGGAGCACGCGCCCGTCGCCGCCGAGGACCGCGCCGCCCTCGCGCTTGCCCGTCACGAAGGCGATCCCGAGTCCGGCTGCCTGCCGGAGCAGCGGCCAGAGCAGGGGGCTGCCGAAGTCGTCGAGGTGCACCCAGTCGCTCTCGCCGGGGAGCCCCGCGAGCTGCCCGGCGCGGTGCAGCGCGGAGAACTGCAGGAACCAGGCGTGCTGTTCGGGCGCGATGCCGAGCCGGTTCATCGAGTAGGGGAGCGTGCCCCAGGTGAGCTGCCCTCGGACCCAGTTGCCGGCGGCGCTGCGGGTCACCGGGCGGACGCCGAGCCGCACGCTGCGGGCACGGGACGGCAGCGCCCGGCCGGCGGCGCGCGCACGGGAGGCGAGTGCGGCGGGGACCGCGTCGCGCAACTCGAACTGCAGACCCATGGGGGTGCCCTGCGGGGCGACCGCCCGGTCGTCGTCACCGGCGAGGCGGGCGAGGTCGAGCCTCCAGTCCGGGGCAGGCGGTGGGGCGAGGGGAGCCGCTGCTCGGGGTTCGGCGGCGAGGGCCCGCGCGTTGATGGTGAGGAGCGCGGCGGCGACGTGCTTGCAGTCGCCGCCGAGGGGGCAGGAACACGTGCTGCGGACGGGGCGGACGAACTCGCCGCGGGCGACGGTGGTCTCGACGCGGAGCTCGTAGGGGTCGTCGGCGGAGCCGGAGACGGTCGCGGTGACCGTGCCGTCGTCGTCGTGCCAGGTGGCGTCCTCGACCAGGCCCGCGCGGACCACGTCGCGCGCGCGGCCGAAGGTCTGCGGCCCGACGAACCGGATGACGTCGACGGCGTCGATCATCGGGGCGGCGGGCACGGGTCCATCGTGCCAGGCGCCACCGACCTTCGCTGCTGGCCCTCCGCTGCTAGCGTGGGCGGGCGCCGGACGGCGCGCGACACGAGGGGGATCGCATGGGGAACGCAGCGCGCGGCGCAGTCGTGGTGGCAGGGGCGGTGGCGACGGTGGTCGCTCTGTCGGGGTGCAGTGTGCTCGGGGCGGGGACACGGACGGCCGAGGCGCCGGCTCCGAGCGCGAGCGCGACGACGGCGGCGACGCCCGGCACGGCGTCGTGTGACCTGGCCTCCGGGACCGGTTCGGTGTCGATCGAGGAGACCGCGGACGCCTACCGCGTCGAGTGGTCCGGCGTGCCGACGGACGACGACGGGGCGCGGCAGGAGTACCAGGTGCAGCTCGGCACCGCCTCGCAGGACGACCACATCACGATGTACATCGAGTTCGACAGCATCACCGGGGCGACCACCTACGGATGGTTCGACCCGGACACCCTCGACGTCGATCCGGTGCCCGGTGACCCGGACACGTCGGCCGGCACCGTGGTCGGTGTCTTCCCGAAGCAGCGGGACATCGACGCTTCGTACTGGTCGCCGTCGTGGTCGAAGACCACCACCGAGGACTCGGACACGACGTACTGCACCGAGGACGGCCAGGTCCTCGACTGGACGCCGCTCGACTGACGTGACTTGTCCGCGTCCCGTTCTGGGGGCGTCGCTGACAGCGGCTCAGGTGCAGGATCGATGCGTGCTGCAGTCACTGGTGTACATGAGTTCCGCCACCGAGCCCTTCGACGAGGGTGACCTCGAGGCGGTGCTCGACCACGCCCGGACACGGAACACCGCCGACGGACTGACCGGCATGCTCGTGCACCGCGGCGGGCGCTTCATGCAGCTGCTCGAGGGGCCGTACGACGCGGTGATGGCGACGTACGCGCGCATCGTCGCGGACGAGCGGCACGACGACGTCCGGCTGCTCGTCGAGGAGTCCATCCACACGCGACGGTTCCCGGAGTGGTCGATGGCGTACGACCGCGAGACCGACGGTGTCGAGGTGCCCGAGGGCTTCAGCACCTTCCTCGACCGCGGAGACGACAGCGCCGACCAGAGCCGCCCCCGCGAGCTGCTGCGGTGGTTCCGCAATCACCCGATGGCGGACCCGACGGCGGCGAAGGGCAAGCACCGGCGCGACGCCTGACGCCCTGCCGCCGTCGCGCTCGGAGACCCGGATCGATCGGGTCATACTGGTTCGGTGACGACACTGCGAGGCATGATCCGCTCGACCGAGATGCGCGAGGCCGAGGGCTACGCGGACTCCGTCGTGGCGGCCAAGGAGGCAGCCGTCGCCGCGCTCGACCTCGACGGGTTCGCGCTGCTGCAGACGAACGCGGTCGAGAGCAAGGCGACGGGGGAGACCACGATCAAGGCGACCGCGCGGTCGACCGCGACGCGGGAGCACGAGGCGTCGGGGCCGAACTACGTGGCGGCGCTGGCGGCGTACCGGAACACGGTGCCGGAGGGGTGGCAGGCACAGCACGTGTGGGTGGTCGCGGAGTAGCGCGTCCGGCGCCCTCGTTCGTTCCTGCTCGTCCTGCTCCTCCTGCTCGTTCTTGCTCGTTCCTCAGCCGGTGGGCGCGCCCGTCACGGGTTCGTCGACCCTGTAGACCGTCGGCTCCGGATCGTGGTGTTGCCCGGTCCCGAGGCGCTGAACCCGACGAGTTCGCCGGGCGAGATCGTCACGGTCCGCCGCATGTGCGGTACCACCTCGAGCCGATCGGGGAACACACGGATGCGGTTCCGGATGCTCCCGACGCTCAGGTACAGGCCGAGGACGCCGGCGACGAGCACCAGGCCGCTCGTCCACAGCTGGGTGAACCAGGCACCCCCGAACACCAGGCGGGTCGAGGCCAGCCAGACCCCGAGCGCGAGGACTCCCGCGCACAGTGCCGTCCACGCGATCGGTGCGATGACGCTGCCGCGGACCGTGACCGGGCGCGCCCCGTCGACGGCCCGTGCCGTTTCCCCCACCACGGGTCGACCATATCCGTCGAGGAGCAAGGACGACGCGGCTGCTCAGGACGGGTGCACCGCAGCGGCGACGTCGTGCCGAGGTGACAACACGGCCGAGGAACGCCCAGGATGACCGTCGTGAGCACACCCGAGATGATCGACGAGCCGTTCGCGAACGAGTTCGTGGCGGCTGTCCGGGCCCGCTTCGACGAGAGCGAACTCCTGCGTGACGGCATGGAGTGGGTCGCCGGTGGCGTGCAGCCGCCGGACGCGGCGATCGTCCTCTACCGGGACCGGCCCGGCGGATCGGTACTCGGTCGGCGCTACCTCCTGCGGGACTACTCGGCGCTCTTCGGCGGTGCGACGGCACAGTGGCTGGCGACGGAGGCGTGGGTGTCCGACATCACGGCCCCGTCGGGGGACGGCGAGCGGAAGGACGTCGACTGGGCGGATGGACTCGTTCCCGATCAGGCCGAGGTCCGCTGGCTCGACCAGGACCGGCGGTGCGCGTGCCCTCCTGACGGGAGGACGCGCACCGTCGCCCTCGGGGCGAGGAGCCTCAGCGCTGCTCTGTGGCCAGCTTGCTGTGCTTCCGCGAGTACCCGAAGTACACCCCGAGCCCGATCGCGAACCAGATCGCGAAGCGCACCCACGTCTCCCACTGCAGGAACGTCACGAGCCACAGCGAGGCGACGACCCCGATGATCGGCACGACGGGCATGAACGGGAGACGGAACTGCCGGTCGAGGTCGGGCTGCCGGTAGCGCAGCACGATCACTGCCGAGCAGACGACGACGAACGCGAGCAGGATCCCGATGTTCGTCAGCTCCGCGACGACGCCGATCGGCAGCAGCCCCGCGAGCACCGCCGACGCGATGCCGAGGATCCACGTCACCCGCGTGGGCACGTGCCGCTTCGGGTCGGTCTTCGCGAACCACTTCGGCATGAGCCCGTCCCGGCTCATCGAGAACCAGACGCGCGAGGCCCCGAGCATGAAGGTGACCAGCACGGTCACGATGCCGACGATCGCCCCGATCGCGATGACGTTCGCGACCCCGCCGAGCCCGACAGACGCGAACGCCGACGAGAACCCCGAGGCGGGGTCGATGTCGGTGTACTTCTGCATGCCGGTGAGCACGAGCGTCGCCAGGACGTAGAGCACCATCGCGATGCCGAGCGACAGCAGGATCGCCTTCGGCATGTGCTTCCGCGCGTCGGTGGACTCCTCGGCGGCGGTGGACATCGCGTCGTAGCCGAACACCGCGAAGAACACCGTGGCGGCGCCGGTCATCACGCCGCCGAAGCCGAACGGGAAGTACGGCGAGTAGTTCGCGCTGTTGATGTGGAACACCCCGAGCACGACGATGAGCACGACCAGGGCGACCTTGATCGCCACGGCCACGAGCTCGAACCGCGCGGCACTGCGGATGCCCCGGGTGAGGACGAAGGCCGTGAGCAGGCAGAGCAGGATCGCGAAGACGTCGACCACGTGGCCGTCGCCGGTGCCGGGTGCACCGAGCATCCACGCGGGCAGGTCGATGCCGAACTGGCCGACGAGGAACCCGACGTAGCCGGAGATGCCGATCGCGACGACGGCGACGATGGCGGTGTACTCGAGCAGCAGGTCCCAGCCGATGAACCACCCGACGACCTCGCCGAGCACGGCGTAGCCGTACGTGTAGGCGCTGCCGGCCTTCGGGATCATCCCCGCGAACTCGGCGTACGACAGCGCGGCGGCGGCACTGGCGACACCGGCGATCAGGAAGCTGATGAGGACGGCGGGGCCGGCGACGCCGTTCGCGACGGTGCCGGCGAGGGTGAAGATGCCCGCGCCGATGATGCCGCCGATGCCGATGGCCGTGAGCTGCCAGAGGCCGAGGTGCCGTTTCAGGCCGCCCTCGCCCTCGGGGTCGTCGTCGATCGTGTCGATGGGCTTCCGCCGGAAGATCCCCTGTGTCGTCGTCGTCACGCGCCCACTCTGCTCCTTCTGCGGCGGCGGTGGTAGACCCGGTTGCATGCAACGTGCTGCTCGTGTCGAACCCGGTCCCGGCCAGGAGTCCGTCTGGGACTACCCGCGTCCTCCCGCCGTCGAGGCGGTCCCCGACCGCGTCGTCGTGCGGCTCGGCGGGACGATCGTGGTCGACACGACCGACGCCGTCCGGGTGCTCGAGACCTCGCACCCGCCGGTGTACTACGTCCCGATGGCGGGGCTCGAGCTGCGTCCGGCGCAGGGGTCGAGCATGTGCGAGTTCAAGGGGCGTGCGCGCTACTTCGACGTGGTCGGCGGGGACGGCGTCGTCGCGCCCCGGGCGGCGTGGAACTACCCGACGCCGGAGCCCGGGTACGAGGACCTCCGCGACCGGGTGGCGATCTACCCGTCGGCGATGGACTCCTGCGAGGTCGGCGGCGAGGTCGTGCAGGCGCAGGAGGGCGACTTCTACGGCGGGTGGATCACCTCGCGGGTGGTCGGACCCTTCAAGGGCGGGCCGGGCACGCTCGGCTGGTGACCGCCCGCCCGGCGGCGGCGACGGGGCGGAGGTCCGCCGCGCCTCCAGGCCGTCGACCGGTGGTGGATGACCTCGGTCAGCGGCGCGCGTAGGGCGACCAGAACGGCGGCGGGAAGCCTCCGTCGGTCGCGAAGGTGAGCAGCTGCCAGGCCGTCATCACCAGGCCGAGGCCACCGAGCACCATCCCGATCCACGCCCAGACGCGCACGGCGCGACGCCGACCGGCGATCCGGACCGCGCGGACGCCGCAGAGCACGCAGACGATGCCGAACACGGCCTCGAGGAGCACGTGCCGCGCCATGTCGGCGGCGGGCACGATGATGCCCATCCAGAGCGAGAGGGGAGCGAGCAGCACGGCGACGGTCGCGAGGACGGCGGGCGGTTCGTGGTCGCGAGCGACGGCTGCCATGGGTCCGAACGTACCGACGGGTGGCCCGGTGCGCTCGCCTCCGGGGACGGCCGGTCCGCGCATCGCCGCGCGACGCGCCGGACGGACCCTGCGCGAGCGAGCACGATGAGGGCATGCGTTCCTTCGTCCGTGTCCTCCTCGGTGCTGCGCTCGTCTTCGCGGGCACCAGCCACCTCACCTTCGCCCGTCGTGACTTCCGCGCTCAGGTGCCGGACTTCGTGCCGCTCGACACGGACACGACCGTGCTGGCCTCCGGTGTGGCGGAGATCGGACTCGGCAGCGCGCTGCTCTTCACGCCGCGCAGCCGCCGGAAGACCGTCGGCACGGTCGCGGCCCTGTTCTTCACGGTGATCTTCCCGGGCAACCTGTCGCAGTGGGTGAACCGCCGCGACGCGTTCGGCCTCGACTCCGACGAGAAGCGCGTCGCCCGTCTGTTCGGGCAGCCGCTGCTCATCTGGGCGGCGCTCTGGTCGACCCGCGGGTCCGGTACGGGGCGCTGATGGCTGCCCCGGCGGCGTCGCGGGACCCGGACGTGTCGTCCGGGTCCGTCGGCGTGGCCGGGTCGGACGCGGCGGTGGCGTCCGCTGCCGGGGTCGGGTCGGGTGCGGTGGTCGCGGTCGGCCGGGAGGCACGGCTCGCTGCGCGCACGCACCGCCGCGTCGCGGACGTGGTCGCCACGGTGCTGCTGCTCGTCCTGCTGGCCGTCGAGTCGGTGGCCGTCGGTGGCGGCATCGTCTTCCTGTCGATGGCCTTCCACTCGTGTGCGGCGCCGGGGAACACCTGCGACGCCGGGCTCGGCGGCGGGGTGGTGACCGTCGGTCCGGTGCTCGTCGTGCTGGTGCTCGTCGGGACGGTCGTCGGCTGCGTCCTGCGGCTCGTCCGGCGACGGCTCGCGTGGCCCCTGGTGCTGGTCGGCATCGCCGCGCAGGTCGTCGTGTTCTTCGCTGCCCTGCTGCTCGTCGACTCCGCCGTGCAGCACGGGTTCTGACGCTCGTCCTGCCGGGCTCTTGCCGGGGATCTGCCGGGCTGCTGCCGGTCTTCCTGCACAGGGTTTGGTCTCGGTAGCGTCGTCCACAGATCGTCGGTCGACGCTGCTGCCCGCCGGGCTCGGGCCGCAGGCTCGGAGCATGTCAGGAACCGAAGTGCTCGACCAGCTGTTCACCACGTCCGCCCGGACCGACGCCGACGTCGTCGCCCTCGTCTCCGGGGTCGTCGGGCCCCCGATCCGGCGGCAGTGCTGGGTGCTCTTCCTCGACGAACGGGCGCTGCCGATCCCGTTCCTGCTGCCCGTGTCGGACCTGCCGCTGCAGCCGGACGAGCAGGTCGAGGACTTCGCCACGCTGGTCGCGGAGGTCTGCGTCGACAACGCTGCGTCCGAGGTCGTGCTCGCATGGGAACGGCCGGGTGAGACGCAGCTGTTCCCGGTCGACTGGGAGTGGATCGACGCCTGCGCGTGCGCCTTCGCCGAGCGTGCGGTGCGACTGCGGGGGCAGGTCGTCGTGAACGCCACGGGGGCGTCGATGGTCGAGCTCCACGACGCCGAGGAGCTCGGGCCGGTGCTGCGGTGACCTCAGCCCTGGGGAGCGGTGTCCGGCACCGACTGCCCCGTGAGGCCCTCGACGACGGCCTTCGCCTCCGGCCAGAACTTCGCGTAGTGGTCCGGGTCCGCGTTGATCTGCACCGCGTGCGCCATCTGGGTCGGGGTCATCGTCTTCCACCCCGGCGTCTTCACGAGCTTCGCGTAGAACATCGTCGCCGCCGTGTACGGGTCCATCCGCTGCTCGTACGTGCCCCACGCGCCGTTGTCGCGCTGCTGGAAGAGTCCGCGGCTGTCCGGTCCCGCGGCGTCCCCGTGGTCGAGGTTCACCAGGCTCGACTCGCCGATCGCGGTCATCACGCCGACGGCCTGGGTGTGCGGGCCGATGCCGAGCGCCTGGGCGGCCTCGATCACGTACGCGGCGTTCACCAGGCGGTCCTGGCAGAAGCCGGCGACCGGGCCTGCGGGCACCACGATGCCGCCGATCGTGCGCGAGGCGACGTCGGGACAGGCGGGCGCCGCGGTCACGGACTTCGCTGCGCCGGTCAGCGAGTGCACCGCGATGACGACGACGACCACCACGCCGATGACGGCCGCGACCACGCCTGCCCCGAACACCGAGGCGATGGTGATGCCGGCGCGGCGCATGTCGGGGTCCTTCCGGGCGGGCGGTCCGTCGCGAGTACCGGACGGTCGGGTGCAGGGCACGACGAGCGTACGGGCGTCGGCTGGGAACCGCAGCCGCCCGATCGGGGGTGTCGGCGGCCCCGTGCTCCCGGTCGGTCTTGTCGGCGGCGCCCGTCTCCGGTCAGTCGCGTCGGCGGCCGGATCGGAACGCAGCCGACAGCGAGAGCAGGACGATCGTCCCGATGGAGATCGCGAAGATGACCTCGGACGCCTCCATCAGCCGTCCCGGCGGTGGCCGTCCGCGTCGCCGTGTCCGCCGTCGCCGTCCTCGTGGTGCCGGTGGCCGGTGCCCGGTCGGACCACCGCGGTCGGCTCGGTGACGAGTCCGGTGGGCGCCTTCTCGGTCTGCTTCCGGCCGTGCGTGAACCACGTGAGGAGCCAGAGCAGGACGCCGAGCCCCAGCAGTGCGCCGGCGATCTGGTACTGCTGCGGGTCGCGACCGGACGAGAACGGGAGGACGAGCCACAGGCAGGTGACCACGCCGATGACGGGGATCACGACACCGGCCCGGAAGTGCTTGTGCCCGACGCGGTCGCGACGGAGCACCAGCACGGAGAGGTTCACGACCGTGAAGACCGAGAGCAGGAGCAACGAGGTCGTGCCGCCGAGGACCACGACGATGGGGGAGTCCGGGTCGAGCGAGACCCAGCCGATGAGCAGCAGCGAGATGACGGTGGTGAAGACGATCGCGGTCGACGGCGTGCGACGCGCCGGCGACACCCGCGAGAGGAAGCCGGGCAGCACGCCCTGCTTGCTCATGCCGTAGAGCAGCCGGGACGCCATCATCATGTTGATCAGCGCGGTGTTGGCGACCGCGAACATCGAGATGAACGGCAGCAGGTCGGCGATGGGGAAGTCCGGCGCGGCGGTCTGCACGACCGTGACGAGCGGCGTCTCGTTGCCGGCGAGCTCACCGATCGGGACGACCGCGACGGCGCAGATCGACACGAGCACGTAGATGACCGCCGTGATGCCGAGGCCGGTGAGCATCACCTTCGGGAAGATCCGCGACGGGTCCTTGGTCTCCTCGGCCATGTTCACCGAGTCCTCGAAGCCGACCATCGCGAAGAAGGCCAGCGAGGTCGCGGTCGACACCGACAGCAGCAGCGTCTTGTCCTCGGGGGTGTCGAACATCACCACGCGCGAGTAGTCCGCGTTGCCACCGGCGATCGCCCAGAAGCCGATGAGGATCACCATCACCAGACCGGACAGCTCGACCAGGGTGAGCACCACGTTCGTCTTGACGCTCTCACTGACCCCGCGGAAGTTGACCGCCATCACCGCGAGCATGAACCCCATCGCGATGAGCATCACGACGCCGTTCGGCAGCTCGAGGCCGAAGCCGGCGCCCAGGTTCGCCGCGAACGCCCGCGAGGCCGTGCTCGCCGACGTGATGCCCGAGCACATCACGATGAACGTGACGATGAAGGTGACGAAGTGGATGCCGAACGCCTTGTGCACGTAGAGCGCAGCGCCCGCCGTCTGGGGGTACTTCGTCACGAGCTCGAGGTACGAGAACGCCGTGAGCAGGGCGACCGCGAAGGCGATGAGGAAGGGGAGCCATGCGGCACCACCGACCTCGGCGGCGACCTGGCCGGTGAGCGCGTAGACGCCCGTCCCCAGGATGTCGCCGACGATGAAGAGCAGCAGCAGCTTGGGACCGATAACGCGCTTGAGCGTGTGCTGCTCCTGCTGCGTCGCGTCCGACTTGGTGGTGGTCATACGTCAGCCTTTCCCGAGGGATGGCACTCTGTCTACTCTCACAGGAAGATCGACGCCGGCTGCAACACGCCCGTGATCCGATCGCGCGGTCGCTCACGGGCTCCGGTGGCTACGCTCCGGGGCATGCACGACGATTCCGACACCACCGAAGAGCCCGTCGAGTTCGCCGACTTCAACGCCAAGCTGCTCGTGCTCGACGTCCTCTGCTACGACCTCGACGTGCTGGAGCCCTACGACGGCGACGAGGACGAGGACGCCGGTGAGGACCTCGACGTCGAGGGACAGGACGACCGCGCTCGCGAGTACTACGACGACCTCGACCTGCTGCCGTCGCACTTGGCGCTGGTGACCGAGCTCACCGTCGACTCCGACCTCGAAGTCCTGCAGGACGTCCACCCCGGGTGGGACGGGTCCGACGACCGCTACGACCCGCAGAACTGGGACGACGTGCTCGACCTCCCCGCGCTGACGACCGTGTACGCCGCCGCGCCCCTGCCCGCGCACGTGACCGAGCGCCTGGCGGCCAAGGGCGTCGAGGTCCGCTCCGCCTGAGCCCGCGACGCTCGGGCGCCGAGGCATCACAGCCGCGCAGTGCGCGCGGGCCCACGCGACATCGCGGCTGTCGTCCGACAGCGGCGTCGTCGTTCCGCCCGCACGGCGAACGTGCGCGCACACCCGCCAGGGACCGCAGCGCGACATTGCACGCGTCGATCGACACGCGGAACGTCGATCCATGTGGACGCACCTGTTGCGCGCGCATGGTGCGACACCGCCCACGTCGATCGACGGGTGCGGTGTCGAAGTCCGCGTGTGCACGCCCTGCCCCAGCGCAACGCACGCCCTGCCCCAGCGCAACGTCCGTCCGCCCGCCCGGGACCGCGCTACCCCTGCAGCGCCCGCACCTGCTCCGTGAACTGCGCCGCGCCGCCCTGCGCCGGGTGCCGCACCGCCACGGCGTCGATGCCCGCCAGCGCGAGCGCCCCCTGCGCCTTCCGCCCGACCGCGACGACCCGCACGTCCCGGCGGCGACCGGCACGATCGGCGGCACGAGCGTCCCGCAGCGCCTCGAGCAGCGCGAGTGCGACCGGAGCACCGTCGCGGACCTCGGCCGGACGCGGGGTCCGGTTCGTCTGCCGGTCGCTCGCGACGAAGGGGTGGTGCGGGAAGATCGCCCAGGCGAGGGGGAGCGGACCCGACCAGTCCTGCAACGCCGCGTGCACGACCCGGGACGACGCCTCCCACGGCGCGGTCGGCTCCGGCGGCACGAGGACGTCGAAGCCGAGCGTGCCGAGCTCCCGCATGCTCGTGAAGGGGATGCCCGTGTTGGTCATGCCGCGCCAGCCGGGGGCCTCGGCGACGAGCACGGTGTCGGCCGCTGCCCCGACGTGGGACAGGTAGGCCGACAGGTTCGTACGTCGTAGTCGCCCCTCGGCCGAGTCGGTCGAGTAGAGCGCTTCGGCGTCCTCGGCCACCGGCACGGCGTCGAGCGCGGCCCAGAACCCCGAGAGGTCGAGCCCGCCAGCCGATCCCGACAGGTCGAGCCCGCCGGCCGACCCCGACGGGTCGAGCCCGCCAGCCGACCCCGGCCGGTCGATCCCCGCGCTTCCGGCCGTCACGAGCGTCCGAGCACCCGCCGGTACACGTCCTCGAGTCCGGCCGCCGAGCGCTCCCAGCTCAGGCGTTCGGCGTGCTCCCGACCCGCGGCGGCGAGCCCGGCCGCGTACGTCCGATCGGTCAGGATCCGTTCGATCTCCGCAGCCCAGTCGCCCGGGTCGCGGGACTCGAGCACGACCCCGGTCTCCCCGTCGACCACGGCCTCCCGCAGCCCACCGGCAGCCGCCGCGACGACGGGCACCCCGGAGGCGGAGCCCTCGAGCGCCACGAGTCCGTAGGTCTCCGAGTGCGACGGTACGAGCACGGCCGCTGCGCCACGGAACAGGAACGCCAGGTCGGCACGCGACTGCGGACCGACGAAGGTCACGCGGTCGGCGATGCCGTGCGCGGCGGCGAGCCGACGCAGTTCGTCCACGTAGTCGCCTGCCTCGCTCGAGGCGTCGCCCGCGATGACGAGGGTGGGGCGGACCTCCTCGCCGATGCCCGCGACCGCCTCGATCGCCAGGTCGAGCCCCTTCAGCGGCTGCACGCGTGCCGCCGCGACGACGTAGGGTGTCTCCGCACGGCGCGCGCCGGCGCCGGCGGGGCGGAAGACGGACCCGTCGACGCCCGGCGGGACGATCCACGTCCGCGACTCGTCGCCGCCGAGACGCGTGCGGACGGTCGACGCCTCGGCGGACGACACGACGACGACGGCGTCGGAGTCGCGCGCCAGCATCCGCTCACCCGCGGGACGGCCAGCGGACTCGGGACGCTCGCCCTCGGACAGGGGAGTGTCCGACTCGGCCGCGATGGAGTGGAAGGACTGCACGTGCGGGATGCCCCGCTCGCGGGCGACGGGCAGGGCGGCGACGCCGGAGAACCAGTGGTGCGAGTGCAGCACGTCGTAGGGGCCGAGTTCCTCGAGGCCCGCCCGGAACGGTTCGATGAACGCGTCGTGCTCGCCCTTCGGCACCGGCTCCGCTGGCCCGGCGGACAGGAACCGCAGGCACACGCCCGGCACGAGCGAGACGCTGTCCGGCTGCGTGGGCGCCGACCGCCGCGTGATGATCTCCACCTGGTGGCCGCGGTCGGCCAGGGCCTCGGCCTGGTGTCGGACCACGACGTTCATGCCGCCGACCTCGCCGGAGCCGGGCTCGTCGCCGGGGGAGGTGTGCAGCGACACCAGCCCGATGCGCAGGGGTTCGCTCGTGGTGCTCACGGCGTCGAGCCTAGCCGCGCGGCCGCCGCTGCGACCCACGCGCGGGTGCCACCACGACGGGCCGGCGGCCCGCCTCGTCCGGTGGGTCGGACGGGAGGCCCGGATCACCTCCCAGCACCTGCACCCGTTCGTCGCCGTGCCGCTCCCAGAACGCGGCGGTCCAGGCGCACAGGGCTCCGTCGAGCAGGTCCTCCCGGTGCTTGTGCGTCGGCCCGTGCAGCACCGACGGGTCGGCGAGCCCGGCCGTCAGGGGATGGGAGTCGAGCAGCAGCGGCGGGTCGAGCGGGGTCGTGCGCAGCCGGTGCACGAGGTCGTCGAACGCCTCGGCGCGCCGCTGTCGGGCCACGGCGGCCGGGAGCTTCAGGTCGAGGCGCTTGTACCGCGGACGCTCGTCGTCGTAGCCGAGCTCCTCGACCCCCACGAGGGTCGTGTACGGGTAGCACTCGAAGGCCGCCGGCCCGGTGCGTTCCCGCATCGCCGCAGTGTCGCTGACGTAGCCGATCCCGAGGTCCGTCAGCCGGTCGAGCAGCCGTGCCCCGGCGCTCGCCGCCGAGGCGAGGTTCGTCGGGTTCGCCGCGACCTTCCACCGGCCGTAGCGTTGCCCGACCTGCCGCTCGGCCTCGCGGATGCCGCTCGGGTTCGTCACCACGAGCGAGGCGTCGACAGCGACCAGGGTCCGTCGCCCGAGGTGCGCCGCGATCCAGTCGGTCACGGCGTCGACCCCGCGGGCCCATCCGGCGTCCGTGATCGTGCCGTCGTCGGCCATCGCGACGAGACCGGTCTCGTTCGCGGGCTTCCGGTCGCTGCCGATGCCCCACGCCAGGTCCACCCCGAGGTACGCCGTCACCGGTCCATCGTGCCCGGACTCGCTCGGTCGACGCTCCACGCCCGTCCCCGTGCCGCTCGCCGGCCCTCCGCAGCCGCCCCTCTGCAGCCGGTCCCTCCACGGCCGTCGCCGAGCGGGCAGGACATGCCGCGCGCGGTGCGCCGAGCGGGCGGAACTCGTCGGCCGACGGCGGTGAGTGTGACGGAACTGGCCCGCTCGGCGTGCCGGGCGTGCCGGGCGGGGCGGGGTGGGCGCGGGCGTGGGCGCGGGTGACGGCGCGTAGGCGTACTGCCGTCGTCCAGTCGAGGGTTCATCCGCTGGGCGCGGAGCCCCGTTCGGGGGTCTCGCGAGGACGCTGAGGGGTCGTCACCATCGACTCCGACCAGCCGGAAGGGGCAGAAAACATGCGGTGGGCAGCACTGAGGACGAAGACGAAGGCGACGATCGTCGTCGCGGTCGCAGCGACGATCTGGCTCGGGGGAGTGGGCTCGGCCGGAGCCCTCGTCGGGGCGGTTGCGTCAAACGCCGCCGACGCACGGCCCGTGACGGCCGTGGCGGCCGCCGAGACCGCGCGCCCCGAGACCACTCGCACGCCGACACCGACACCGACGCCGACTCCGGTCGTCGCCGTCTCGGAGGAGACCGAGGACACGGCGATCCCGTTCGAACGGACCTCGGTCGACGACCCTGCGCTGCCGAAGGGGCAGTCGAAGGTCACGACGCCGGGCATCGACGGGGTCGAGACCACGACCTGGCGGGTCACCACGACGGACGGCGTGGAGACCGACCGCGTGGAGGTCGGCAAGGAGGTCACGAAGACGCCCGTCGCCGAGGTGACGGCGATCGGTTCGTACGTCGCTCCTGCTGCACCTGCACCTGCACCTGCACCCGCACCTGCCCCGGTCCAGCAGGCTCCCGCCGCTCCGGCGCCCGTGCAGCAGGCACCGGCACAGGACACCATCACCCCGGGGGCGTTCTGCTCCAGCGCGCAGAGCGGTGTCGTCGCACAGGCGGCCAACGGTCGCTCCTACCAGTGCGGAGGCAAGGGCCCCGACGCCAGCGGCCACCTGCACTGGAACACCATGTGACGCGACGCCGCGCGTGGCGCGCCGAGCGGGCGGAACTCGTCGGCCGACGGCGGTGAGCGTGACAGAAATGGCCCGCTCGGCGGGGAGAGCTCGGCGGAAAGGGCGGGGCGGGGCGGGGGCGGGGCCGGGGGCGTCCGGAGCGCCGGCCGTGTACGGTCCGCTGCATGGCGAGCGAGGCGACGATGCTGACGGTCCCCGGTCCGGACGGCGACCGGGAGGTGCGGATCAGCAGCCCGTCCCGCATGCTCTTCCCCGAGGTCGGGATCACGAAGCTCGACCTCGCCGAGTACCTGGTCGCCGTCGGGGAGCCCTTCGTCCGGGCCAACGGGGACCGGCCGATCTCGCTGCAGCGGTTCGGGTCGGGCATCGACGGGGACTCGTTCTTCTCGAAGAACCCGCCGAAGGGTGCTCCCGGGTACGTGCGCGACGTCGTCGTCACCTACCCGAGCGGCCGGTCACACCCGCAGCTCGTGGTCGACGAGCCGGCGGTCGCGGTGTGGGCATCGCAGATGAACACCGTCGTGTTCCACCCGTGGGCGAGCCGCGCCGAGGACTCCGACCACCCCGACCAGCTGCGCATCGACCTCGACCCGCAGCCGGGCACCGACTTCCACGACACCGTGCCGGTCGCGCACGAGCTCCGGAAGGTGCTCGACGAGGTCGGGCTCACGGCGTGGATCAAGACCAGCGGCAACCGCGGCCTGCACGTGTTCGCACCGATCCGGCCCGAGCACGAGTTCCTCGACGTCCGTCACGCGGTGATCGCGGCGGCGCGGGAGCTCGAGCGGCGGATGCCCGACCGTGTGACGACGGCGTGGTGGAAGGAGGAACGCGGGCAGCGCGTCTTCGTCGACTTCAACCAGGCGAACCGCGACCGCACGATGGCCGGCGCCTACAGCCCGCGAGCCCTGGCACACGCGAGCGTCTCGACGCCGATCACCTGGGACGAGGTCGACAGTGTGGACCCGACGACCCTGACGGTGATCACCGTCCCGGAACGGCTGCGGACCCTCGGCGATCCGTGGGAGTCGATGCACGCGGAGCCGGGGGACATCGCTCCGTTGCTCGGGGGGTGGGAACGGGACCTGGCGTCCGGGCTCGGCGAGCTGCCGTTCCCGCCCGACTTCCCGAAGATGCCGGGGGAGCCGCCGCGCGTGCAGCCGTCCCGGGCCAAGAAGGCCTGAAGCGCGGAACGGACCGTGCGAGACGGACCGGCCCTGACCGGGCCGGCTCAGGCCGCGGCGACGTCCTCGGCGCGGTGCTCGGGCTTCGCGACCCGGCTGGTGTGCATCGGCAGCGTGACGCTCGCCGTGTGCAGTCGCGTCAGGCGGGACCAGGTGCCTCGGTTGGCGTCGCTGATGCCGTCGATGATCATGTCCCGCTCCCGTCTCCACCGCGCCCCCGGATCCCCGTCCGGAAGTCACTAGTTAGCCTAACTACTGCGAGCATATTGACGCGCGGCGGCCGGTGCAAGCGCTAGGACAACACGTCGCGCAGGTCGTACGCAGATGGGACATCGAGCTGATCGAACCCGCACGACCGGGCGTCGCGGTCGGGCCGCCACCGCTCGAACTGCACCGTGTGCCGGAACCGGTCGCCCTCCATCTGGTCGTACCGCACCTCGAGCACGCGTTCCGGCGCGAGCCGGACGAACGAGGTGTCGCGACCCGACGAGAACCGCGACCGTTCCCCGTCACCGGTGACGGGCCTCCCGTCCGCATCGCGGAGCACGACGGGCTCGAGCTCCTCCACCAACTGCTGCCGCCGGCGGTCGGTGAAGGCGGAGACGCCGCCGACCTGGCGGAGGTCACCGTCCGCGTCGTACAGCCCGACGAGCAGCGAGCCGACGCCGCTGCCGCTCTTGTGCACGCGGTACCCGATCGCGACGACGTCGGCGGTCCGGTGGTGCTTCACCTTGAGCATGGTGCGCTTGTTCGGCTCGTACGCCTTCGCCCGGGGCTTGGCCACGACGCCGTCCAGGCCGGCGCCCTCGAACGTGGTGAGCCACTCGCGGGCGAGGTCGACGTCGAGCGTGGTGCGGGTGACGAACAGCGGGTCGGTCATGCCGTCGGCGAGTGCCTCCAGCCGCTCGCGCCGCTCGTCGAACGGCAGGTCCAGCAGCTCCGTCCCGTCGACGGCGAGGAGGTCGAACGCGACGAACTGTGCGGGGGTCTCGACGCTCAGCGTGCGGATGCGCGACTCCGCCGGGTGGATCCGCTGGGAGAGGGCCTCCCAGTCCAGGTGCTCACTCCCCGGCTCGCCGCTCCGCAGGACCACCTCGCCGTCGAGCACGACGGGGTGGTCGCGTCCGCCGAACTGCGCGCGGAAGGCCTCCACGAGCTCCGGGAAGTACCGGGTGAGCGGCTTCGCCCCGCGGCTGCCGATGGTGACGTCGTCGCCGTCGACCGTCACGATCCCCCGGAAGCCGTCCCACTTCGGCTCGTACCGCAGCCCGCCGCGGACGCTGTCGGGGTCGGGCACGGTGGCGACGGCCTTGGCGAGCATCGGTGCGATCTCCATGTGGCCTGTCTACTCGCGGTCGCTCCGGCGGACGGGAGGCTCGGCTCGGCTTGGTCCGTCCGTCGCGACGCGCACGGGTCCCGACCGGGAGGCACGGCCCACCCCGGCGCGCGGGCGTCGTCACTATGGTGGTCGCGTGACGACCGTGCCCCCGCCGGCAGCGCCGGCACCGGAACCGATCAGCCCCGTGCAGGCCGCCGCGCTCCGCGACGGCGTCCTGCCGCCCGTCGAGCAGGTGCGCCCCGGCGTCTGGACCCTCGCGGTGCCGTTCCGCGGGGGCGTGCCGGACGCGACCCTCTCCTACGTGGTGGAGGGGACCGACGGGACCCTCGCCGTGATCGACCCCGGCTGGGCGGAGGACGACGAGCTCGCGGTGCTCCGCGCCGGTCTCGCGGCGATCGGGCGCTCGGTCGACCAGGTCGGACTCGTCGTCGTGACGCACCTGCACGCCGACCACCTCGGTGCTGCCGCCGCGCTCCGACGTGCGAGCGGGGCCCGGATCGCGATGCACCGGCTCGAGGTCGAGGCCCTGCGGCGGGAGCGCGAGGACGCCGCCGCGAACGACGCCGACATCGCCGGGTGGGGGCTGCCCGCGGAGCTGGTCGCCGGCGTGGTCGCCGCGTGGGGGAGCGGACGACGGATCGGCCTCGGTCGCGCCGTCGAGCCCTTCGCGGACCTGCTCGTGGAGGACGGCGACGTGCTGCCGATCCCCGGGCGCGAGGTCCGGGCGCTGTGGACTCCGGGGCACACCGCCGGGCACCTGTGCCTCGTCGACGAGGGCGACGGGCTGCTCTTCACCGGCGACCACGTGCTGCCGCGCATCAACTCCGGGATCGGACTCGGCGGGCGGACGACCACGAACCCGCTCGGCGACCTCCTGTCCTCCCTCGCACGGCTCGACGGGTACGGCGACCTCGAGGTCTGTCCGGGGCACGAGTACCGGTTCCGCGACGTCGTCACGCGTACCCGGACGCTCGCCCGGCACCGAGCGGAGCGTTCGCACCACGTCGCCGCGGCGCTCGACACCCTGACGTCCCCGACCCTGTTCGAGGTCGCCTCGCGCGTGCCGTTCAGCGGGGGGATCGACTCGATGACGGGGTTCCTGCTCGCGAGCGCGCTGACGCAGACGGCCTTCCACGCGGACCTGCTCGGCCGGGCGGACGAGATCCGGCGAGACTGAGATCGGTCCGGCTGACGCCGGTCCGGCTGCCTCCGGTCCGGCTCAGACGACCGTCGCGGCGAGTCGTTCGAGCGTGGTCCGGGCGTCGGCGAACTCGGCCGACGCGTGCTCGGCGAGCGGTGCGAGGTCCGGGATCCGGTCCGCGAGAGTGGCGCTGACGGTCACCGGGTACAGCTTCATGCCGAGCGCCGTCCCGAGGATCAGGTGCAGCACGGGCGAGCCGTGGTCCCAGGTCTCGGTCGGGGAGCCGGCGTCGTAGGTGGCGCCGCGGCTGACGACCGTCACGACCGGCCGACCGGCGAGCGGCTGGACGTCGCCGGCGAGGACCCCGGGCACGTGGACCCGGTCGATCCAGGCCTTGAGGGTCGACGGCACCGTGTAGTTGTACAGCGGCGCCCCGACGACGACGGCGTCCGCGGCGAGGAGCTCGTCGATGACCTCCTGGCGGAGTGCCTCGGCCTCGGGCGCGACGGACTCCTCGGCGGTGCGGTCGGACGCTGCCCAGTGCAGTGCCGAGGTCTCGAGGTGCGGGAGCTGGTCGACGTGCAGGTCCCGGCGCACCACCGTGTACTCCGGGCCGCGGGCGCGCCAGGCGTCCGCGAACGCGGCGGTCAGGGCGCGCGAACGCGAGTGGGGGAGGTCGGCGGAGGAGTCGATGTGCAGCAGCGTGGGCATGCGGCCCACGCTACCGACGCGTGCCCCGGTGGGACGGGCAGCCGACGGCCCGTGTCCCCGTGGACGTGGAGCGGGCCCGTCGTGTCCGCGAGGGACACGGCGGGGCCGCGGGAGGAGCCTCCCGGCCGGCCACGGCGTGACGGGGCGGACGGGAGGCTGCGGGTCAGCGGTGCACGGACGCCGCCGCGCGTTCGAGGGCGTCGCGGAGCGCACGGACCGCCGGGGAGGACGACCCTGCGGCGCGGACCACGGTGAAGATCGTCCGTCGCGGACGATCGGGCAGGTCGACGAGCCGGCACGTGGTGGTCCGACCCGTCCACATCAGGTCGGGCATGAGGCTGACGGCGTTCCCGGACTCGACCAGGCGGATCTGGGTCTGCAGGTCGGCGGTCTCGTACCGCACGTCGGGCTCGAAGCCCCACCGGCGGCAGACCTGCTCGGCGAAGTGCCGCGACGCCGTGCCGCGGGGCTCCATCACCCACGGCATCGCCTCGGCGTCCTCGATGGACGACACCGGTGCCAGGGCCGTGTCGACCGGCGGCAGCGCGAGGCGCACCTCGTCCGTCGTCAGGTCCGACCGGTGCAGCCCGGACAGGTGCGGCGCGGTGTGTGCCGGGTACTGCTCGGCGATCACCATGTCGAACTCGCGGGCCCACGTCTCGTGCAGTGCCGTCTCGGGCTCGCGCTGGACCATCTCGATGCGCACGTCCGGGTGCGCCACGGCCATCTCGTGCAGCGCGTTCGGCATGAGGGCGAGGGCGGCCGACTGGAACACCGCCACGCGGACCCGTCCCTGCACCGTGGGGAGCGACGACTCCACCTGCGCCTGCGCCTGGTCGAGCACGTCGAGCACGTGCCCGGCGGCCTGCACGAGCACCTCGGCCTGCGGGGTGAGCTGCAGGCGACGGCCGACCTTGCGGAGCAGGGGTACGCCGGCCTCACGCTCGAGCACGGCGAGCTGTTGCGAAACCGCGGACGGCGTGAAGTTCAGGGCCTCCGCGACGGCTGCCACGGTGCCCCGGATCGAGAGCTCCCGGAGGAGGACGAGACGACGGACGTCGAGCATGCAGACACAGTAGCTGTCCTGCACGGTACGCATCAGCAGGAGTTGCTTCCGCTTACGCTTCTCGAACTCCACACTGAACCCATGACCGACCTCCAGGCACGCGACGCCGAAGCCGCACCGACCCCGCACGACGACCTGGCGGACCAGTCCGTCGCCCTCGTCCGCCAGTGGTTGGCCGAGGCCGAGACCTACCCGGTCGACGGCTCGGCGAAGCAGCTCGCAGGCGTCCTCGCCGACCCGGCCGGGCTCGACTTCGCGGTCGGGTTCGTCGACGGCGTCGTCCGGCCCGAGGACCTCGGTGTGGCCGCCCGGAAGCTCCGGCAGATCGCGCCCGCTGCGCCGGGGTTCCTGCCCGCCGCGCTCCGCGGGCTCGTCCGGCTCGGCGGTGGCATGGCCCCGGTGCTGCCCGGTGTCGTCGTCCCGATCGCGCGGCGGGTGCTCCGCGAGATGGTCGGGCACCTCATCGTCGACGCGACCGACGCCAAGCTGGGGCCGGCGATCGCGAAGGTCAAGCGCGACGGCGTCCGGCTGAACGTGAACCTGCTCGGCGAGGCGGTGCTCGGTGAGAAGGAGGCCTCGCGCCGGCTCGAGGGCACGCAGCGGCTCCTCGCCCGTGACGACGTCGACTACGTCTCGATCAAGGTCTCGTCGACCGTGCACCCGCACTCGCCGTGGGCGTTCGACCACGCCGTCGAGGACATCATCGCGAAGCTCCGCCCGCTCTTCCGTCGCGCCGTGCAGAGCTCGCCGCGCAAGTTCATCAACCTCGACATGGAGGAGTACAAGGACCTCGACCTGACGATCGCGGTCTTCACGAAGCTCCTCGACGAGCCGGAGTTCACCGACCTCGAAGCCGGCATCGTGCTCCAGGCGTACCTGCCGGACGCGCTCGCCGCGATGCAGCACCTGCAGGAGTGGTCGGCCGCCCGTCGTGCCCGCGGCGGTGCCGACATCAAGGTCCGCCTCGTCAAGGGCGCGAACCTGCCGATGGAGCAGGTCGAGGCCTCGGTGCACGGGTGGCCGCTCGCCACCTGGCACACGAAGCAGGACTCGGACACCAACTACAAGCGCGTGCTCGACTGGGCCCTCACGCCCGAGCGCATCGCGAACGTGCGCGTCGGCGTCGCCGGGCACAACCTGTTCGACGTCGCGCACGCCTGGCTGCTCGCCGGGGAGCGCGGCGTCCGTGACGGCATCGAGTTCGAGATGCTGCTCGGCATGGCGCAGGGGCAGGCCGAGGCGGTCCGTCGCACGGTCGGCTCGCTGCTGCTCTACACGCCGGTCGTCCACCCGGGCGAGTTCGACGTGGCGATCGCCTACCTGATCCGACGGCTCGAGGAAGGCGCGTCGCAGGAGAACTTCATGTCGGCGGTCTTCTCGCTGGCGTCGTCGCCCGCGCTCTTCGCCCGCGAGGAAGCACGGTTCCGCGACTCCCTGGCCCCGCTCTCGCAGCCCGGCGGCCTGGACGCCCCGGCGCCGCACCGCGTCGGCGACCGGTACGCGGCGGTCGAGCGGCCCCGCCCCGGTCACTTCGAGAACACGCCGGACAGCGACCCGTCGGTCGCGACGGTCCGCGAGTGGGGTGCGGCGATCACGTCGCGCGTCGCCACGTCGACGCTCGGGGAACGCGCCGTCCAGGAGGCCCGGCTCACCTCCGCCGAGCAGCTCGAGACCGTCCTGGGTCGCGTCCGCGCCGCCGGGACCGAGTGGGGCTCGTGGTCCGGTGCTGCGCGCGGCGCGGTGCTCCACGCCGTCGGCGACGCGCTGGAGGCGAACCGCGCCGCCCTCGTCGAGGTCATGGCGGCCGAGGCCGGCAAGACGATCGACCAGGCCGACGTCGAGGTGTCCGAGGCGATCGACTTCGCGCACTTCTACGGCGAGCTCGCCGCGCAGCTCGACGACGTCGACGGCGCGTCCTTCTCGCCGGCCGCGCTGACGCTGGTCACGCCGCCGTGGAACTTCCCCGTCGCGATCCCGGCCGGCTCGACCCTGGCGGCCCTCGCTGCCGGGTCGGCCGTCGTGCTGAAGCCCGCGCCGCCGGCCGAGCGCTGCGGTGCCGTGCTGGCGACGGTCATCGAGACCGCGCTCGACGCCCACGGCGTCCCGGCCGACGTGCTCGCCTTCGTCCAGGTGGCCGAGGACGACCTCGGCAAGCAGCTCGTCGCTGCTCCCCAGGTCGACCGGGTGATCCTCACCGGCGCGTACGAGACGGCCGAGTTGTTCCGGTCGTTCCGTCCGGACCTGCCGCTGCTCGCGGAGACGTCGGGCAAGAACGCGATCATCGTCACCCCGTCCGCCGACCTCGACCTCGCGGTCAAGGACGTCGTCGCCTCCGCCTTCGGGCACGCCGGGCAGAAGTGCTCCGCCGCCTCGCTCGTGGTGCTCGTCGGGTCCGTCGCGTCGTCGCGCCGCTTCCGCTCGCAGCTCCTCGACGCCGTGTCCTCGCTCACCGTCGGGTACCCGACCGACCCGACGACGCAGATGGGGCCGATCATCGAGCCCGCCGCCGGCAAGCTGCTCGAGGGTCTGACGAGGCTCGGCTCGGGGGAGTCGTGGGCGGTCGCACCGAAGCGCCTCGATGACACCGGCAAGCTGTGGAGCCCCGGTGTCCGCGACGGCGTCCGGCGTGGTTCGGCGTTCCACCGCACCGAGTACTTCGGCCCGATCCTCGGCATCATGACCGCGAAGACCCTCGACGAGGCGATCGACATCGTGAACGAGGTCGACTACGGCCTGACCTCAGGACTGCACTCGCTCGACGCGTCCGAGATCGGCACGTGGCTCGATCGGATCGAGGCGGGCAACCTCTACGTGAACCGCGGGATCACCGGTGCCATCGTGCGGCGGCAGCCCTTCGGCGGGTGGAAGAAGTCCGCCGTCGGAGCCGGCACCAAGGCGGGCGGGCTGAACTACCTGCTCGGGCTCGGTTCGTGGTCGCCGGCACCGGCGTCGGCCGGTGGGGCGACATCCGCCCCCGTGCGCTCGTTCCTCAGCGCAGCCGGGGTCACGTCGGAGTCGCTCGGGCGGGCCGCCGCGTCCGACGAGCAGGCCTGGTCGTCGCTCTTCGGAGCAGCGGTCGACGTGTCGGCGCTCTCGGCCGAGCGGAACATCGCGCGGTACCTGCCGTACCCCGGAGTCCACGTCCGCCTGGCGTCGGCGGAGGAGCCCGCGGTCGAAGACCTCGTGCGTGTCGTGGCCGCAGCGGTCCGCGCCGGGACGACGATCGACGTCTCGTCGGTGGCCGCGCTGCCGTCGGTCGTCGCATCGGCCGTCCGGGCCCTCCCGAACGTCCGGTCCGTCGCCGAGGGGCAGTCCGACGAGGCCTTCGCGAAGCGCATCGAGCGTGGCGAGTCCACCCGCGTGCGGCTCGTCGGCGGCGACACCGCGGCGCTGACGACCGCGATCGGTGGCCGTCCGGACGTCGCCGTGTACGGGGAGACCGTGACCGAGGCCGGGCGGATCGAGCTGCTCCCGTTCCTCCGCGAGCAGGCGGTGTCGATCACGGCGCACCGCTTCGGCACGCCGAACCACCTCACCGACGCGCTGATCTGACCGGCGTCGGGCGGCTCGACCGGGCCGCCCGACGCGCGGGCGGCCGGAGTCGAACCACGGAAGGGACATCGAACCAGCACCGCGCGCTGGTTCGATGTCGCATTCGTGGTTCGATGCGCGAGGCGGTCCGTGCGCCTTCCGGACCGTCGGACGCGTCGGGGACGTTCGCCGTACCGTCCGGCAGCCGCGCTGCGTACCGTCGATCGCATGTGCGAGTCCGTCCAGTGCCCGGTGTGCGGCAAGACCTCGTGGACCGGCTGCGGCGACCACGTGCGCGACGTCTTCCGAGGCGTCCGACGTCGAGATCGCTGCACGGGCCACGGGCTCCCTCGGCACGTCCTCGACACCGCGGGCTTCCGGTGAGCACGGCCGACGGCGGCATCGTCGAGCCGCAGGGGTTCGCGCACGTCCGGTTGACCGTGACGGACATCCGACGGAGCAAGGCGTTCTACGCACAGCTGTTCGGCACGGCCCCCGGGAGCGACTTCAGCGACGAGATCGACGACCCCACGATCCACGACGACCCCTGGCGGACGTACGGCGGGTGCTCGTTCACGTTCCACGGGCAGACGCTCGGGCTCCGACCGGTCGCTCCCGCGGGGGACCGCTTCGACCCCGACCGGGTGGGCCTCGACCACCTCAGCCTCCGGGTCCGGTCCGTGGACGACCTCCACCGCGCCGTCGAACGGCTCGACGCGGCGGGCATCGTGCACGGGGCGGTGACGGACCTCGAACCGTTCGGACTCGTCGTCCTGTCGCTGCAGGACCCGGACGACATCAACCTCGAGCTCGCGGCGCCGCGACCGTCGGACGTCTGACCGACCGGGTGCGCCGGGCTGGCCGGTAGCCGCACGCTGCCCGGTGTCGCTCAGCCCTCCGGCGTTGGCTCGGGTGCATGAGCGAACAGATCGTCAAGCCCCTCGGCCTCGCCCACGTGCGGGTCACCGTCACCGACATCCACCGCAGCAAGGCCTTCTACGAGCAGCTGCTCGGTACGGCACCGGCGATGGACTTCAGCGAGCACGCCGACGAGCCCGGCATCACCGAGGACCGTGAGCGGCTCTACGGCGGCGCGATCTTCCCGGTCGGCGACCAGCTCTTCGGGCTGCGTCCGGTCGCGCCGAGCGGACAGCGCTTCGACCCGGACACCGTCGGCCTCGACCACGTGAGCTTCGTCGTGGGTTCCGTCGACGAACTGCACGCTGCTGCCGAACGCCTCGACGCCGCCGGCATCGAGCACGGAGAGGTCACCGACCTCGGGGACGCCGGCATGGTCATCCTCTCGGTGCAGGACCCGGACGACATCAACCTGGAGCTCGCCGCGCAGAAGTGACCGGACGGCGACGGGCCCCGGCCGTCACGGGCGGAGGATGTACGCGAACGTCGTCCTCGCCCGGACGGGATCGGGGTCGTCGCCGGAGATCAGGTCCGCGTAGGTGAACGACTCCGACACGCGGACCAGCAGCCGTGCGAGCTCCTCAGCGGACAGCGGTGCCGGGTCGAACGCCCCGGCCTCCTGTTCCGTCGCGATGACGGAGGTCACGACGGCGACGAACCGGCGCTGCACGTCGCTGTCGGTCGTCGTGAGCAGGCGCAGGGCGCGGCTCGGTTCGCGGGTCAGGAAGGCGCGGAAGTACGGCGCGCGGATGAGGTCTGCCGTGAAGTGGTCGAGCACGTCGACGATCCGCGCCGCGCCGGACGGGGCCGCCGCCCGCCCCGCGGCGTCCAACGTCGGTACGGCGAGCGACCACAGGATCTCCGAGAGCAACTGGTCGCGGTTGCCCACCCACCGGAACAGCGACGTGCGGTCCACGCCGAGCGACGATGCGAGCGAGCCCATGTCGATCCTGGCCCCGTCGATGAACGCACGTCGCGCCGACCGGAACGCGCGCTGGGAGTCGCCGTGGGCCTCCAGTCTGGCCGCGAGCGCGCTCGGGACGAGCGTCGACCCGAGCGTGCCGAGTGGTTCGTTCCTCACCGTTCCCCCTGAGTGCCGATGCCGGTCTTGCAACGTTTTCGAGAATGATGCATCGTTGGTGTCATGTCAACGTCGATCACCGACACGCCTCTGCTCGAGTCCGACTTCTACCGGTTCCAGGAGGGGCTCACGGCCCGTGAGCGGGAGTCGCTCGGGCAGCTGCGTGCGTACCTCGAGGCCGAGGTCCGTCCGATCGCCGACCAGTACTGGGCCCGTGCGGAGTTCCCGGTGCAGACCATCGCGCCGCTCGCCGAGCTCGGCATGTACGGCCCAGGCATCCCGCTCGTGCGGCACTTCGAGAACTCGGCCGTGTACCGCGGTTGGGCGGCGCTCGAACTCGGTCGCATCGACGCCGGCGTCTCCACGTTCATCGGGGTGCAGTCCGGCCTCGCGATGAACTCGATCGCCGTCGGCGGCAGCGACGAGCAGCAGCAGGAGTGGCTGCCGCGGATGGCTCGCGGCGAGGTCGTCGGCGCGTTCGGGCTCACCGAGCCGCTGTCGGGCAGTGACTCGGCGCGCGGGCTCCGCACCACGGCGCGGCGCGAGGGCGACACCTGGGTGCTGGACGGCGAGAAGCGGTGGATCGGCAACGCGACCTTCGCGGACGTCGTCGTGATCTGGGCGAAGGACGTCGCCGACCAGCAGGTCAAGGGCTTCCTCGTCACCACGGACACGCCGGGCTTCACCGCCACCAAGATCGAGGACAAGATCGCGCTGCGCACCGTGCAGAACGCCGACATCGTGCTCGACGGCGTCCGGGTGCCCGAGTCGCGCCGACTCCAGCGCGCGGACTCGTTCCGCACCACGGCGGCGGTGCTCCGGCTCACCCGTACGGAGGTCGCCTGGCAGGCCGTCGGCATCGCGATCGGTGCCTACGAGGCAGCGCTCGCCTACGCCCGCGAGCGCGTGCAGTTCGGCAAGCCGATCGCCGCGCACCAGATGGTGCAGGACCTGCTCGTGCGGTCCCTGATGAACATCACCGCGTCGATCGCGCTGTGCACGCAGGCCTCGGCGATGCAGGACCAGGGGATCGGCGGCGACGAGCACTCCGCGATGGCGAAGGCGTTCGCGACGGCGAAGATGCGCGAGACCGTCGGCTGGTGCCGCGAGGTCCAGGGCGGCAACGGCATCGTCCTCGACAAGGGTGTCGCGCGGTTCTTCTCCGACGCCGAGGCGATCTACTCGTACGAGGGGACGCGCGAGGTGAACACCCTCATCGTGGGCCGGGCGATCACGGGCGAGGCCGCCTTCGTCTGACGGCTGCCGCCCGTCCTCGCGACGTTGCACGCGTCGATCGACGCGTGCAACGTCGGAGCATGCGACCGCACCCGGTGCGCGTGCATCGTGCGACACGGCACCCGTCGATCGACGGGTGTGATGTCGCGGACCGCGCGCTCGATACCTGACGGGCACCGCGCCGGCGACCGTCGACGGCTACGCCCAGAACGCCGCGATCGCCTCTGCCGCCGCCTCGCCCTGCCGACGACCCTCGGTCGCCGAGGGCGCCTGCGTCGACAGCGACAACGAGTTCTCCCCGAACGCGTGCTGCGCCCCGCTGTCCGCCACGATCGTCTCGACCGAGCTGCCGCCGGCCCGCAGGGACTCCACCGCCAGGTCGAGCCACGGCCCGAGCGGCGACGGTCCCTCCGGCCCGCACGCGACGACGAGCACGCGCTCGTACCCGGCGGCGACGTCCGCGTTCGTGGCCGAGCGGAGGCCACCGTCGTAGTGCGGGACGCCGTCGATGTGCACGGGGGACCACACGAACGGCACGGAGCAGCTCGCGGCGACGGCGCGGGGGAGCGGCACGCCCGACTCCGCGGTCAGCACCCGGAACGCCCCGTCGAGGGCGTCGATCGTCGTCAGCGCGAGTCGCTTCGCCGGCCAGTCGGTCGACGGCAGCGTCTCGGTGAAGGTCGCGGTGCGCTCGTCGTCGGACTGCCCGGTGACGACCTGCTGCGCCACGGCACCGAGCCGCGCGCGGGCGTCCTGCTCCGAGGTCGCGCCCGCGAGCACCTGCAGCAGGCGGTCCTGGAAGTCCTCGCCGGCGATCCGCTCCGGCTCGACGTAGGTGCTCGGTAGCGGCGCGTGCTGCTGCTCGTACGCCTGGGCCACGGCGCCGGCGCGGACGAACGACCCGACGACGCTGCCGGCGCTCGTCCCGACGACCAGGTCCGCTGCATCGAGGTCGACCCCGGCGTCCTCCAGGGCGGAGAGGACCCCGACCTCCCACGCGATGCCGGCGACGCCGCCACCCCCGAGGACGAGTGCTCTGGTTCCGGGCGCGGGCGTCGAGACGTCGGTCATGGGTCCTGTGTACCAGGTGGGCGCGGGACGGCCGGGAGGCGCGGGGCGGATCCGCCACGCGCCTCCCGGCCGTCACCGGGTCGCCTCGCTGACGCGGCGTCCGGACGCGGGTCGCGCCTCCCGTCCGTCACCCGGTCGCGTCGGTGACCGGTCCTACTCGGACGCGACGTCGATCAGGACCTTGCCGACCGCGTCGCCCTCGACGGCGTCGTGCGCGGCCGCGGTGTCCTCGAGCGCGAAGCGCGTCAGGGGGAGGCCGGCGTCCTCGCCGACGGGCAGGACGTCGGCGCGCAGCGCGGCGGTGACGTCCTCGGCGGCGGCAGCCAGCGCTCGGTGGCCGATCGTGTACAGCAGCAGGAACTGGTAGCGCGCGTTGACCGACATGTTCGGGCGGATCGGCAGCGTCGCGTCGTCGCCACCGTTGTTCGCGTAGATCGACACGACGCCGTGGTTCGCCAGGACGTCGGCGACGAGCTGGGCGTTCTGCGGGATCGAGACCTCCACGACGATGTCGACGCCGTCCGGGGCGATCTCGCGGATGCGCGCGGCGGCGTCCTCGTCGCGGTAGTTCACGGTGTGGTGCGCGCCGGCGGCGGTCGCCAGGGCAGCCTTCTCGTCGGAGCTGATCGTGCTGATCACGGTCGCGCCGGCCCACCGGGCGAGCTGGATCGCGGCGTGCCCCACCGCCCCGGCGCCACCGGCGACCAGGACCGTGCGGCCCTCGAGCGCACCGGGGGTCAGGCGGTCCGGACCGTCCTCGTGGGTGGTGAGTGCGCGGTGGGCGGTCATCGCCGGGACACCGAGCGAGGCACCGACGTCGAAGCTCGTGCCCTCGGGCAGGACGACCGCGCGCGCTGCCGGGACGACGGTGTACTCCTGTCCGGTGCCGGTGGGACGGCTGGCGGCTGCCATGTACAGCCACACGCGGTCGCCCTCGTGCAGGGTCTCGACGCCCTCGCCGACGGCGTCGACCACGCCGGCACCGTCCTGGTTCGGGGTGATCTCGGGGAAGGGCAGGCCGTCGCCGTAGGTACCGCCGGCGCGGGCCTTCCAGTCGGTGGGGTTCACACCGGAGACGACCACGCGGACGCGGACCTCGCCGGGGCCGGGCTGGGGGACCTCCCGCTCGACCAGGTCGAGGACGCTGCTGTCACCGGGCTTCGTGTAGACGATGGATCGCATGTGTCCAGGCAACCACCGCCGGTTCCCGGGTCTTCCTGCGGACGGTCAGCGGCGGTCGGCCGCGCGTGTCCGCGGCGCCGCGTGACGCCGCACCGGTGCCGTGCGGGTCCCGGTGCTGCGCGGTACGGCGCCACACGGCGACGCGCTCAGCGCGCGTCGTACACGTCGCGCGAGTCCTGCACGTCCGCTATGTGCGACGTCGCCCAGTCCTCGAGCGGCGCCAGCACCGCGCGCAGCGAGCGACCCCGCTCGGTGAGCTCGTACTCGACCCGCGGCGGGATCTCGGGGAAGACCGTGCGTGTCACCAGTCCGTCCCGCTCGAGCGCGCGCAGCGTCTGTGTGAGCATCTTCTGCGACACCCCCTGCACCCGGTTCGCGACGGCGGAGTAGCGCTGCGGTCCGCCGACGAGCGACCCGATCACCAGCACGCTCCACCGGTCGCCGATGCGGTCGAGCAGCTGCCGCGAGGGGCAGTCCGCCGCGTAGGGGCTGTACTCGAGTGCTGACATCCCGACCTCCGTTACGCACTGTGAGGTGCCTACTTCCCAGAAGAGAGTAACGCGAGTACCGTCGGTCGCACCAGTCACGGAAGGACTCTCATGACCAACATCGTCGTCTTCGGCGGCACCGGGTACGCCGGCTCCGCCATCGTCCGCGAGGCCCTGTCCCGCGGTCTCGCCGTCACCGCCGTCGCTCGCGACACCTCCAAGCTCGACGCCGCCGAGGGGCTCACCCTCGCGCAGGGCGATGCCTTCGACCCGTCGTTCGTGGCGGACGTCACGAAGGACGCCGACGTCGTCGTGGTCTCGCTGCACGCGGTCCAGGCGGACGGCAGTGAGTTGAAGGACAAGTTCCAGCACTTCGTCGACGCAGCGGCTGCTGCCGGCGCCCGGCTCGGCATCGTCGGTGGTGCGGGTTCGCTGCTCGTCGCCGAGGGCGGTCCGGCGCTCTACGAGACCGCCGAGTTCCCCGACGCCTTCAAGGGCGAGGCGAAGAGCCACGGTGAGATCCTCGACCGCCTGCGCTCTGGTGGGTACACCGGCGACGTCGACTGGTTCTACGTGAGCCCGGCCGCGGCCTTCGGCGGGTACAACCCCGGCGAGCGTCGGGGCACCTACCGCACCACGGACGACCTGCTCCTCACCGACGCCGAGGGCAACTCGGACATCTCCGGTGCGGACTACGCGATCGCGATCGTCGACGAGATCGAGCACCCGGCGCACCACCGCGCGCGGTTCGGCGTCGCGTACTGACGCGAGCGGCCGGCGCGACCCGCTGACGGGCGGGAGGCACGGTGCGGGGTCGCACCGTGCCTCCCGTCCGCTACGTGGTGCGGCGTGCTGCTGCACAACGGAACGCACGTCGCGCCGTGTGTTTC
>NZ_JBIQDQ010000010.1:0-46110 GCF_045370965.1 Curtobacterium sp. 179-B 9B NHS | reverse complement strand
CGTGGCGCGACGTGCTTTCGGTTGTGCCGCGCCCCTGCGCGTGTTCCGTTGCCGGACGGGAGGCGCGGTGCGGGGTCGGCCCGTGCCTCCCGTCCGCTACGTGGTGCGGCGTGCTCCTGCACAACGGAACGCACGTCGCGCCGTGTGTTTCCGTGGCGCGACGTGCTTTCGGTTGTGCCGCGCCCCTGCGCGTGTTCCGTTGCCGGACGGGAGGCGCGGTGCGGGGTCTGCCCGTGCCTCCCGTCCGTTGCGTGGTGCGGCGTGCTCCTGCACAACGGAACGCACGTCGCGCCGTGTGTTTCCGTGGCGCGACGTTCGCTCGGTTGTGCCGCGCCCCTGCGCGTGTTCCGTCGCCGGACGGGAGGCGCGGTGCGAGGTGGCACCGTGCCTCCCGTCCGCCTCGTGGTGCCGCGTGCTCCTGCACAACGGAAAGCACGTCGTGCCACGTGATCCCGTGGCGCGACGTGCTTCCGGTTGTGCTCCAGCCCCGCGCCCCGCAGCCGCGCCCCGCGCGCCCCGCGCCGCGCGCTACCGCGCCTCGATCGCGGGCAGCGGCACGTGGTGCCGCATCCGCACCGCCAGGTGCAGCCCGCCCCGCCGTGCGAGCACGACGCCGGCGACGACCGCCGCCACCGCGGGGACGCCCCCGGCGACCACCATGCCGACGTGCGCGCCGAAGTGGTCGACGACCTGCCCCATGACCGGCCCGCCCACGGCCTGGCCGCCGAGCAGCACGAGCACGTAGAGCGACATCACCCGGCCTCGGATCGCGACGTTCGACGACAGCTGCACGAGCGAGTTCGACGCCGTCATGAACAGCAGTTGTGACATCCCGACCGCGACGAGCGCCACGGTGAACGGCGCGATCACCGGGATCGAGCCGCTCACGACGAGCAGCACGCCCGTCCAGAACACCCCGCCGACGATCGTCCGCAGCCGCACGGTCGCGCGCCTGGTCGAGAGCAGCGCCCCGGCCAGGGCTCCGACCGCGACCGCGGAGTTGAACACCCCGTAGCCGCCCGCGCCCACGTCGTAGACCTCCGACGCGAAGGCCGAGAGCAGCACCGGCATCGTCAGGGCGAACACCGAGAAGAACGCCATGAGCACGACCGGCACCAGGATCGTCGGCTTCCGGACGGCGTAGCGCAGGCCCTCGACGAGCTGTCCCTTGGCGCGCGGCATCGGCGGGGTCCGGTGGAGCTCCGAGGTCCGGAGGAACCCGAGCGTCACGACCACGGCGACGCAGGCGATCGCGTTCACCCCGAACGACCACCCCGCCCCGACGGCGACGAGCAGCGCTCCGGACAGCGCGGGCCCGATCATCCCGCCGAGCTGGAACACGCTCGAGTTGACGCTGATCGCGTTCCGCAGGTGCTGGTGCCCGACGATCTCGGTGACGAAGACCTGCCGCGCGGGGTTGTCGATGACGGTGACCATCCCGACCAGGAACGCGATGACCCAGATGTGCCACGCCTCGACCACGCCGGTGAGGGTCAGGACGGCGAGCAGTGCGGAGAGCACCGCGAAGGCGCCCTGGGTGAGCATCATGAGCGCGCGCTTCGAGAACCGGTCGACGAGCACCCCGCCCCAGAGCCCGAAGAACAGCATCGGCGCGAACTGGCACGCGACGGTGATGCCGACCTGCGCGACGGAGCCGGTGAGCTGCAGGACGAGCCAGTCCTGCGCGATCCGCTGCATCCAGCCCGCGGTCATCGCCACGAGGTTGGTTGCGGTGAACAGCCGGAAGTTGGGGACCGACAGGGCGATGAGGGTGTGCCGCCACGGTGGACGCTCGGCCTGGATCGGGAGTGGTTCGGTGGGTGGAGGGAGGGTCGTCGATGACGCACTCACGGTGGTGGGGCTCCGGATCGTCGGGGGTGGAGTCGGTACCCGTTCGAAACTACGTGGCGCCGGGCCATTCGACACCCCTATGGTGGCTATCACTCCATTGCGATGTCGAATGGCGGCGGCCCGTCCGCCGGAGGAGGTCACGTGCTCGACCCGGTGCTGCTCCGCACGTTCCTCGCCGTCGCCGAGACCGGCAGCTTCACGCTCGCCGGGCAGCGCCTCGGCATCAGCCAGCCGACCGTCTCGCAGCACGTGCGTCGGCTCGAGACCGCGGTGGCGAGGACCCTCGTGGCCCGGGACACCCGCGGGGTGGCGCTCACCGACAACGGCGACGCGATGGCCGGGTTCGCCCGCTCGATCCTCGCCGCGCACGCGACCGCCGACGCCTACTTCTCCGGGGCCGCGACCCGCGGCCGGCTCCGCTTCGGTGCGGCGGACGACCTCGCGATCACGCAGCTGCCGCGCATCCTGCGGGACTTCCGCCGGCTGCACCCGCAGGTGAACCTCGAGCTGACGGTGAACCAGTCCGCGCCGCTCCTCCGCCGGGTGCACGCGGGTCAGCTCGACCTCGTGTTCATCAAGCAGACCGCGGGGGAGTCCGCCGAGGGCACCCGCGTCGCGACCGACCAGATGGTGTGGATGGCGCAGGACGGCTTCGCGCTCGAAGCCGACGAGCCCGTCCCGCTGATCGCGTACCAGGCGCCGAGCATCAGCCGGCAGATGGCGATCGACGCCCTCGAGTCCGCCGGGCGCACCTGGCGGATCACCTGCAACACCCGTGACGTGAACGGCGTGCTCGCGGCGGTCCGGGCGGGCATCGGGGTCGCGGTGTTCCCGCACTCGCTGATCCCGGCCGACCTCGTGAAGGTGTCGCAGCGGCTCTCGCTGCCCGACCTGCCCGCCGTCGACTACGTGCTCATCGCGAACCCGACCGTGCAGCGCGAGCCGATCGACGCCCTGACGAGCGCGATCCTGTCCCGCGGGGTCGTCCGCGCCGTCTGAGCGCTACGGTGCGAGGGTCGGCGTCGTCCCCGTGCCGGTGAGGTCGGGCAGCGTCACGCCGGCGGGTGCCAGCAGCGCCGCGGCGACCGCCCAGAGGAGCACGAGCGTGCCGACACCGCCGAGCACCGCCCCGAGGAGCGCCACCGGTCGCTGCCACGTCGCCGCGGGGGTCCGGAGGGCCGTCACCGACAGCGCGAGTGCGAGCACTCCGAGGACCAGTCCGGTCGCGTGCACCGTCGCCGGCGCCGTGAACCACGAGGCGGCGAGGGCGAGGGCGGCGACACCGGTCACCGCGCCGAGCACGGCTGCCGGGGTCGCCCCGATCGCGGTGCGGCTGCGGTCGCGGGACGCCCGACGGTCGGCCTGGAGGCCCTGCTCACCGTCGTCGTGTCCGCCCACCTCGGCGTCGGTGCCGGTGCGAGCCGCGGCCGGTCCCGACCGGCGACCCCGCCGGTAGGGCGCGGACACACCGCCGGCGACCGGGGCACCGGCTGCCGACGGCCCGGCCACTGCCGTGGGTGCGGCAGCCGCTGCCGTGGGCACGGCGGCCGCCGGCGTCGACGCGGCGGCGGGTCCGCCCGGGAAGACCGACGGTGCCTGGACGGTGGGCGCGGCGGGCGCTGCGATGACGGCGTCGAAGCCGGACGGCGCAGGGTCGACGACGGTCGGCCGCGGTGCCTGCTGCCGGGCGAAGCGCGCCGGCGTGCGGTACCCGATCGGTCCGGAGGGCTCGGGTTCCGCGCCCTCGACCAGGACGTGCTCGAGTCCGGGGACCGAGAAGCGGGGCTGTCCGACGACGGGGGCGGCGGGAGCGGGGGGCTCCACCGGTGCCGGGGCGTGGGCGCTGTGCGTCGGGTCGACCGGCGGAGTGAGGGGGCCGCCCGACTCGGCGGCGTCGACGGGGGACACCGGCAGCGGTGCGGTGTCGAACGGCGGCACCTGCACCGCGGGCGAGGTCGGGGCCGGCGGGAGCAGGTGCTCCTGCGGCGGGTAGTCGGGCACGACGACGTCGACGGCGGGCAGCACGTCGGTCGGGTCCTGCGGCAGCGTCGGACCTGCCGCACCCGGCGTGCCGGAGGTGACCACGGGGACGGCCGCGACCGCGTCGAGGACGGGTGCCTGCGGAGCGGGGGCGCGTGGTGCCTCCCGGCCGACGGCGGTGTCCTCGGGGGGTGCGACGACCCACGCAGGGACCGCTCGACGCGGCCGGTCTCGGTCCGGCATGCGGTGCGACGCCACTCGTGCTCCCTCGCTCTTCTGATCCATCGTCATTTCTATCCGCGTGCATGGACCGCTGCGCAGCCCCAGTTCCGGGGTCGCGCAGTCCACTTCGCGCAGGACACCTCGCGGCCGGGGCTCGCGAGACGCAACGAAGGCGGCTCCGCGCCGAGCTGTACCGCTGCGGGGAACCGCCTTCGTGGCCTGTTGCGGAGGTGGGGGCTACATGTCGCGGTAGCGCTCCGCCTCGGCGAGCTTCGCCCGGAGTTCGTCGGCGGTGTACCGCGTGACGTACCCGGGGGTGTCGCGCTGGATGCGCCAGCCCTCGGCGAGGGGGCCCGCGTCGACCACGTCGAACCCGAACTCGTCGATCAGGTCGGCGACGACCCGCTTGGCGTCGGCGTCGTCGCCCGCGACCACCAGGGCGCGGCGGTCAGGGGTGCCGGCGGGGGTGGCCTCGTCGGTCAGCGCCGTGGCTGCGATGTGGTTGAACGCCTTGACGACCCGGGCACCGCGCAGGTGGTCCTGCAGGAGCTCGGCGGTGGTCGTCGTCTCCTCGTCGAGGGACGCGATGTGGCCGTCGCGCTGCGGGTAGTAGTTGTTGGTGTCGATGACGACCTTGCCGACCAGGGGCTCGACCGGGATCGTCTCGATCGCCGCGAGCGGGGTGGTCACGACGACGATGTCGCCCGCTGCTGCCGCGTCGTCGCGGGTGGCCGCGCGGGCGTGCTCGCCGAGCTCCGAGACCAGGTCCTGCAGGGTCTCGGGGCCGCGCGAGTTGGCGATCACGACCTCGTGGCCGTGCTGCACGGCGAGGCGCGCGAGCTGAGATCCGATGTTGCCTGCTCCGATGATGCCGATCGTTGTCATGCGGTCGTGCAACGCGGCGCCGAGCAGTGCATTCCCACCGGCGGTCGCCCCGGGCCGTCGTCGCCGTGCGGCCGCTGCCCGTCGGGTGCATGATGGCGCCATGGCCCACGAGTTCCGCGACGAAGCCGACCGCGACCGCTACGCGATGTACGTCGACGGCGAGCTCGTGAGCGTGCTCGACTACCGGGCCGCGGAGGACGCCGTGTCGTTCCCGCACACGTACACGGTCCCGAGCCACCGCGGGCACGGCTACGCGGCGGAGCTCGTCGCGCACGCCGTCGCCGACGTCGAGGCGAGGACCACGAAGCGCATCGTGCCGATGTGCTGGTTCGTCGGCAAGTGGTTCGACGAACACCCCGAGAAGGCCGACCTGCTCAGCCGCGGCACCGCGGACTGACCCACCCCACGCTCCGGCCGCAGCGTCGCGGCCGCACCCGAGCACCCGGAGGCACCGTGCCCACGATCACCCCGTTCCTCTGGTTCGACGACCAGGCCGAACAGGCCGCCACGACCTACACGTCGCTCTTCCCGGACAGTCGGGTCGACAGCGTCGCCCGGACGCCGGACGGCACCGCCCTCGTCGTCGAGTTCACGCTCCTCGGACAGCCCTACCGGGCGATGAACGGTGGCCCGGGGCACCCGCACACCGACGCCGTGTCCTTCCAGGTCGACGTCGACACGCAGGACGAGCTCGACCGGGTGTGGGACGCGCTCCTCGCCGACGGCGGCCGACCGCTCGCGTGCGGGTGGCTGCACGACCGCTGGGGCCTGACGTGGCAGGTGACCCCGTCGATGATGGGCGACCTGATGACCGGCGGCGGTGACCCCGAGGCCAACGCCCGGGTGTTCAAGGCGATGCAGGACATGGTCAAGCTCGACATCCCCGCGCTGCAGGCCGCAGCCGCCGGTCACTGAGGGGGAGCAGCCCGTGACCGCCGGTAGGGTGGCGGCACCCACCAGCGCCGAGCACCCGGCGCACGCAGTGACAGGCTGGAGAACGCGATGAGCAGCCCGAGCTCGGCGGTCCGTGACGGCGGACGCCCCGACGACGAGGTCCGCAACGGCGACATCGGACGCGCCTACACCGAACTCGCCCGCATCACGCGACGTGCGAGCATCCGGGCGCGCGGCGACGACCTCGTGCTCAGCGTCGTCGACCAGTCCCTCGTCGACTTCGTCGTGCAGCACCCCGGGTGCATGGCGATCGACATCGCCCGGTACCTGCGGCTCAACCGCTCGACGATCTCGCGGCAGCTGTCCGGCCTGCTCGCGGCGGGGCTCGTGCGGACCACCGACGGCGGCTCCGGCAACGCGAAGCCCCTCGAGGCGACCGACGCCGGCCGTGCCGCCCTCGACCGCTCGGTGCGCCTGCACCGCGACGCGCTCGAGGAACGGCTCGCCGACTGGTCGGACGACGACATCGCGCTCCTCGCCGGGCTGCTCGAACGACTCGGCGCCGCCGACGAGGCCGGCCTGCCGATGCCCGCCCGCGCGACGCCGGACGGCCACGCCGGTACGGACGGTCCCGACGCCCCGTGACCACCTCGTTCGTCCTGCTCTCCGACACCCACCTGCCGAAGCGCGCGAAGGACCTGCCGGCGGGGCTCTGGGCGGACGTCGACGCGGCGGACCTCGTCGTGCACGCGGGGGACTGGGTCGACCTCGCCACCCTCGATGCCGTGCAGGGTCGGTCCCGTCGGTTCGAGGGCGTCCGCGGCAACAACGACGGCCCCGAGTTCGACGACCGGCTGCCGCTGGTGGCCCGCTTCACGGTGGAGGACCTCCGCTTCGCCCTGGTGCACGAGACCGGTGCGGCGACGGGTCGCGAGCGCCGGGCGGACGCCGCGTACCCGGACACCGACGTGCTCGTGTTCGGGCACTCGCACATCCCGTGGGACTCGGTCGCGCCGTCGGGGATGCGCCTGCTCAACCCCGGGTCGCCGACGGACCGCCGCAGGCAGCCCGACTTCACGTGGATGCGGGGCACGGTGGACGGGCGTGCGCTGACGGTCGAGACGGTCCGGCTGCCGCCGGCGGCGCGCTGACGCGACCGCACGACCACCGGACGGGCGAGTCGGCAGACGGAGGATGCACCGGCCGGGACGCACGGCTCGGGTCCGCCCCGAGCCTCCCGTCCGTCCCGTGCCGCGTGCGACGGCCGTGGTCCGGTCAGTCGCGCTGCGCCGGCGGGTCCGCCGGGGCCGACGGGTCCTCCAGGATCGCCGGTTCCGGCGGGTCCGCCGCGTCCGCGGGGTCAACCCGAGCCGACGGGTCCACCTGTCCCGTCGGCATCCGGAAGAACGCGAGCTCCCACTCGGTCGACCGTCGGTGCGCCCGCGCCATCCGCCCCCGCTCGGACGGGTCCGCGGCGGCCGCGAGCGCCTCGACGCGCGCGGTCGCCTCGGCGCTCGCCGCAGCGAACGCCGGGTCGCCGTACGCGCCGAGCCAGTCCGCGAAGGGGTGTCCCTCCGGGGCGCGGCCGAGCTGCGTGCCGACCCAGGCGTAGACCCGGAAGCACGGCAGCACGGCGGCGGCGAGCACCCCGACCGACCCGCTGTCGGCCGCGGCCTGCAGGTGGGCGAGGTACCCGGCGCACGTCGGGTGGACCGGGTCGTCGGCGTGCGTGCCCGCCAGGCGGCGGTGGTGCAGGTCGCGCGCCTCGTCGGCGCAGCCCGCGGCGGCCGAGGCCCAGAACGCCGCGGCGTCGCCGTCCGTGGTGGCGGCCAGCCGTCGCAGGTGCTGCTCGTAGGCCCGCAGGTAGTGGACGTCCTGCGCGAGGTACCGGGCGAACACGTCCCCGTCGAGCGTGCCGTCACGCAGGCCCTCCAGGAAGGAGCACGAGAGCGTCCGGTCGAGGGTCTCGGCGACGTCCGCCCACCACCGGTCCGTCCAGGTCGTCGCGGGGAGCGCGGCACGGGTGAGCGCACCGTGGTCGACCGGTCCGTTGCCCGTCCCGACCCGGAGCGCGTCGGCGCCACGGAGTGCGGCGGTGAGCCACGTCTTCGCCCCGCCGACCGCGAGCTCCCAGTCGCCGTCCCGTGCGGCGAGCGTCGCGATCGCGCTCGACAGGGAGCACCCCGTGCCGTGCGTGTTGGTCGTCGCGATGCGCGGGCCCCGGAAGGTGCGGGCGGAGCCGTCGGGCCGGACGAGCACGTCGTCGGCGGTCGGCCCCGTGTCGTGCCCGCCCTTCGCGAGCACCAGGACGTCCCACCGACGGGCCACGAGCCGTGCGGCCTCGAGGGGCGTCGGTGCGGTGCCCCCGGCGAGCGCGACGAGGTCGGTCAGCTCCGCGCGGTTCGGGGTCACGAGGTCGGCGAGCGCGAGCAGGTCGCCCATCGCGGCGGTCGCCTGCCGGTCGAGCAGCCGGTCGCCGCTCGTGGCCACCATCACCGGGTCCACGACGACCACGGGCGGGCGGTGTTCGCGGAGCCAGTCCGTGACCGTGCGGACGACCTCGACGGTGCCGAGCATCCCGACCTTGACGGCGTCGACCACCACGTCGTCCGACACGGCGTCGAGCTGCTCGCGGAGGAACCCGACGTCGGGGACGTGCACCGACCGCACGCCGTGGGTGTTCTGCGCGACCAGGGCCGTGACGACGCCCATGCCGTAGCCGTCGTGCGCCGTGATCGCCTTGAGGTCCGCGTGGAGTCCGGCGCCGCCCGTCGGGTCGGTGCCCGCGATGCTGAGGACCCGCGGCACGTGCGGCCGCCCCGGCACCGGCACCGGCGGCACCGGCGGCGACGTCGAGCCCACGGCGGGCTCGGCGGCGGTCACGACCCGCTCCAGGCGCGGAGGTACGCCGCCGCTGCCGCGTGCGGGTCGGCGGCGGCGCAGATCCCGGACACCACCGCGACACCGGCGACACCGGCCGCACGCAGCGGCGCGACGTCGTCCAGGGTCACGCCGCCGATCGCGACGCACGGGACCCCGAGCGGGCGCGCCGCACCGGTGATCCGGGCGACGCCGTCCACGCCGAGCGCCGGCGGGTGGTCCGGCTTCGTCGAGGTCGGGTGGACGACACCGACGCCGAGCAGGTCGACGGTGCCGCGGGGCAGCTCCGCGAGGGCCGCCAGGTGGGCCGGGGTGTTCGCGGTGAGCCCCACGTGGGCGTCCGGCCCGAGGAGCGCGCGGGCGGCCGCGACGGGCAGGTCCGACTGGCCGAGGTGCACGCCCGCGACCCGGTGTCCGGCACGTCGGGCGGCGAGCGCGACGTCCGTCCGGTCGTCCACCACGACGGTCGCGCGGTCCCCGACGGCGTCGGCCACCGCGGCGGTGAGGGCGAGGAGGTCGCGGACCGGTGCCTGCTTGTCGCGCACCTGCACGAGCCGCACCCCGGCGTCGACCGCGGCACGGACGACGCCGAGCACGCCCCTGCCGTGCCGGTCGACGAGCACCGGGTCGGTGACCAAGTAGACGCCCAGGTCCGTCGGGGCGCTCACGGTCGGACCACCGTCGGCGCTGCAGCGGACCCCGGGATCGTCGGTGGTGCGGACTCCGTGGTGATGCGCGCCACCCGGAGGACGTCCTCGGGGGTCAGCGTCGCCAGCCGGTCGAGGAACAGCGGCTGGAAGGTCCCCGGGCCGCCGGCGTCACGCGCGGCGAGCTCGGCGGCGACCGTGTGCACCACCGTCCCGGCGACGGCTGCTGCGCCCGGGTCGTCCGGGACCACCGCCGCGAAGGCGGCGACCACCGCGCCGAGCGCGCACCCGCCCCCGGTGATGCGGGTCAGCAGCGGCGACCCGTTCGCGACCCGCACCACGCCGGTACCCGGCGCGACCAGCAGGTCGACGGGACCGGACACGGCCACGGCGCCCACGAGCCTCCCGTCCGACGCCCGGAGCGCTGCCGCCCGCGCCTCGTCCGTTCCGGCGGTGCTGTCGACCCCGCGGCCGCCGTCGGCGTCGCCGAGCAGGGCGAGGACCTCCGACGCGTTCCCGCGCAGCACGGTCGGCCGGAGCGCGAGGAGCTCGCGGGCGAGGGCGGTGCGGACTGGCAGCGCGCCGACCGCGACGGGGTCCAGGACCCACGGTGTGCCGACGTCGACGGCCGCGGATGCCGCCTCGACCGACGCCGCGCGCGGCTCCGGGTGCGGGGTGCCGGTGTTGACGAGCAGGGCGTCGGCGACGCGGGCGAACGGACCGGCCTCGGTGGTGACGTCGACCATCGCCGCGGAGGCGCCGAGGGCGAGCAGGACGTTCGCCGTGACGTTCTGCACCACGGTGTTCGTGATGCACTGCACCAGGGGGCTGCGGGCGCGCACCTCCTCGAGCAGCGAGGCGGTGCGGTCGGCCCAGTCCGGGGACGGGGAGCCGGCGGGTCCGGGTACGGGCGCAGCAGTGTGCATGGACGATCCCTTCGCGAGTACGAGCTCGAGCAGGTTCGACGGGTGTGATCTCAGCCGCTCGGTGCGGCACCCCGTGTCTCGGACGACACCGTACACGACGTCCGACGACCTCCTCCGGGCACTCCGGGGGTGCGGTGTGCCAGTGTTGACGGGTGCCTGACGTGACCCCTCCCGGACCGCCGCCCGGACCCCGCGACCCCGGCGACGCGTGGGCCGTCGGACCGGACGGCACCAAGGCCTGGGGACGCTTCGGCGCGGCCGGCCTGCTCGTCGACGACGGTGCCGGACGGGTGCTCCTGCAGCACCGCGTGGAGTGGAGCCACCACGGCGGCACGTGGGGGATCCCCGGTGGTGCACGCCACCAGGACGAGGACGCCGTCACCGCCGCGCTCCGGGAGTCCGCGGAGGAGGCCGGGGTGCCCGAGGACGGCATCGACCTGCGGCACGCCGCCGTGCTCGACCTGGGCTTCTGGACCTACACGACCGTCGTCGGTCGCGCCCGCCGCCCGTTCGAGCCGGTGATCGCGGACCGCGAGAGCCTCGCGCTGTCGTGGGTCCCCGTCGCCGAGGTCGACGCGCTGCCGCTGCACCCGGGCTTCGGAGCCTCGTGGCCGGCGCTGCGCGGCGCGATCGAGACGGTGCCGCACGTGGTGGTGGACGCGGCGAACGTCGTCGGCAGCGTCCCGGACGGCTGGTGGAAGGACCGTGCGGGCGCGGCGGAACGGCTGCTGTCGTCCGTGGCGGCGCTCGCCGGACGGGGCGTGGGCGCGGGGGAGCTCGGGTTGCCCTTCGCCCGCTGGTGGCCGCGGTGGACGGTGGTGCTCGAGGGCGAGGCACGGGCGGCCGGCGCGGGTGCCGGTGCTGCGGGCACGGCGGCGGGTGCCGTCGGTGCCGGCGACCTCGGCGGTGCGGCCGACTCGGTCGGGGTCGTCCGCGCCGAGGGCTCCGGCGACGACGCGATCGTCGAGGCTGCCCGGTCGGCGCTCGGCGACGGACACGCACCGGTCGTCGTCGTCACGGCGGACCGGGAGCTCCGCACCCGGGTCGAGGCCCTGGGCGCCGAGGTCCGCGGCCCCGGCTGGTTCCGCGAGCAGTAGCCCGCCGCCGCTGCATCGGTCCGCTGCTGCGTCGGCCCACCGCAGCGCCGGTCCGCTGCGGCGGCGGTGCACCGCAGCGCCGGTCCGCTGCGGCGTCAGCCCTCCGGCACGTACCGCTTCGACGACACCAGCAGCGCCACCCACGACACCACCCCGAGCCCGACCACGACGGCCAGGATCACCGACACCGGGACCCCGGCACCGCCCGCGATCGCCGCGATGACCGCCGGCGCCAGGAACCCGCTGTACGCCACCGCGTAGAACGCTCCCGTCAGGCCGGCGAGGTCGCGCGACCCGGCGATCCGCTGGACCTCGAGCAACGAGGACACGAGCGCGGTCCCCATCCCGACGCCGATCACCACGTTCGCCGCGAGCCCGACCCACACCGACTGCAGCTCCACCGCCAGGAGCACGACCCCGATCCCGACGGTCATCACGGCGACGGCGGTGACGAGCCCGCGCGCCGAGGACACCGAGTGCACGCGCTTGGCGAGCGGCTGCACCGCGCTCGAGACCCCGAGGGCGACGACGGTCGCGGCGGTCGCGAACACCAGGCCCCACGGACCGGTCGCTCCCGCGAGCCGGGTCGGCAGGTACCCGTAGCCGATCGCAGCGGACCCGAAGATCCACGGTGCCGCGACGACGACCACCCGCGTGAAGCGTCGGTGCCCGGCACTCGGGATCGCGAGCTGCCGCCACCACGGACCGGCGAGGCCACCGTTCACCGCGGTCTCCGGCGCTCGCCACACGACGAGGGCGAACGGTGCCGCGACGCAGATGTGCACGAGGAACGGCAGGACCTCGGGCACCGGCCCCCACTGCGCGATCCCACCGGCGACGAGGGCACCGATCCCGGATCCCAGCGTGAAGGCCAGCGACGCGCGCCGTGCCCCGGAGCCGGCATCGGCCGAGGGGTCGTGGCGGCCCTGCGAGAGCTCCTTCACCCAGCTGTTGCCGACCGCCATCGCGACGCCGACCGTGATGCCGGAGAACAGCCGGCCGGCCGCGAGGAAGCCGGGTCCGAACGGCCCGAGTGCCAGGAGTCCGCTGCCGACGACGGCCGCGGCGATGCCGACGAGCATGAGTGGCTTCCGCCCGTGCCGGTCCGAGAGCGACCCGGCGACGAGCAGCGCGGGTGCGAGCCCGAGGACGTAGACCCCGAGGAAGACGTTGACGAGCACGGACGAGTAGTGCGCCCGCTCCTCGTACATGAGCAGCAGCGGCGAGAACTGGTTGCCGCCCCACGAGCACACGAAGACCGCGCCCCAGACCATCGCCCACGGGGCGACCCGGCTGACCGGCACCGGCACGGAGCCGGTGGTCGGGATGCTCCCGGTCGCGCCGCTCACAGCGCGCCCCGGTGGGACGCGACGTGCGCTCGGAGGACCGCCGCGTACCGCTCGGCGTCCCCGTCGTCGAGGGCCGCGGCGAGCGCCCGGTGCTCGTCGAGCGACGCCTGCAACTGCTCCGGTCGAACGCGCATCAGCTGGTGCCGCAGCCGCTGCTGCCGGTCGCCGAGCGTCCGCGCGAAGCGGACGGCGATCGCGTTCCGCGACGCCGCGACGACGGCGCCGTGGAACGCCGCGTCCCGCTCGACGAAGCGGTCGACGTCCCCGGCGGCCACCGCCGCCTCCTGCTCCGCCAGCTCGGCCTGGAGGAGCGGTGCCAGTTCCGGCACGCGGCCGTCGGTGACGACGCGGGTCGCCGCGGTCGACTCGATCGCCTCACGCACCTCGAGCACGTCCGCCGCCTCGTTCGGGGACATCGGGCGCACGACGGCGCCCCGGCGGGCGCCGAGCAGGATGAGGTCCTCGGCCGCCAGGCGCAGGAACGCCTCGTGCACGGGTGTCCGCGAGACGCCGATCTCCCGGCAGAGCACGTTCTCGCTGATCGCCGTGCCGCCCGGCAGGTCGCCGCGGATGATCGCCCGCTTGACGTGCTCGTACGCCCGTCCTGCGGCGGAGACCTCGGTGCTGGTGTCGCTCACGGCAGCCGATCCTACGCCTTGCATGCAAGCTTGCACACGTTGTGGAGCGAGATCGTCACGCGGCCGTCGTGACCGGATCGAGACATCGCCCACCCGGCGTCGCTACGCTGACCCTCACGTCAACGGAGACGTACCGATCAGGAGGTCACGATGGAGCGTGTCACCAGAGCCGACGACCGTGTGCACCGCCCTGCGGGGCCTTGGACACCGACGGTGCACCGGCTGCTCGCGCACCTGCACGAGCAGGGCTTCGTCGCGGCACCCGAACCGATCGCCGTCGGGGACGCCCTCGAGACGGTGAGCTTCGTGCCGGGCACGGCGGGCAACTACCCCTGGAGCACCGAGATCGCGAGCGAGGCGGCCCTCGTCACGTCCGCGCGACTGCTGCGCCAGTACCACGACGTCGCGGCGACCTACCCGCGCGACGACGCGGTCGACGTCTGGTCGCAGGCAGAACGGCTGCCGGTCGAGACGATCGTGCACGGTGACTTCGCGCCGTACAACTGCGTGTACGACGGCATCGCCGCGGTCGGGCTCATCGACTTCGACACCGCGCACCCCGGGCCGCGCGTCTGGGACGTCGCGAGCGCGGTCTACCGCTTCGCGCCGTTCACCACCGGTCTCGTCGAGGGCAGCTCGGCGCCGGGACTCGACGAGCGCCTCGACCGCGCGGCGGAGTTCTGCCGCGCCTACGGGCTCGACGACCGTTCCCGCGGGGTGCTCGTCGAGACGATCACGGCCTCGCTCGTCGCCCTCGTCACGACGATGGAGACCGAGGCCGCCGCGGGGAACCCGAAGTTCCTCAGCGACCTCGAGCACGGGCACGCCGACCTGTACCGGGCCGACGTGGCGTGGATCGAGTCCCACGCGGACCTCATCCGCGCGGCCGTCACCGCCGACTGACGTCCGCGCGGACGGGCTGCGCGGGGCACCCGCGTCGGTGCGGGACGCCGCCGTGCGCGTGAGACGCCGGCCTCGGTGCGAGACGCCGCTGTGCACGCGAGACGCCGGCGTCGGTGCCGGACGCCGCAGAGCCGTCGAGACGAAGGCGTCGGTGCCGGACGCCGCAGAGCCGTCGAGACGCCGCCGGATCCCGCGGCGTCTCGACCGGCGGACGGCGTCTCGCACCGACGCCGTCGTCTCGCCGGTGTGGGGCGCGCGTCGGACCACGGCGTCCGGCGCAGACGCCGTCGTCTCGCCGGTGTGGGACGCGCGTCGGACCGCGGCGTCCCGCGCAGACGCCGGCGTCTCGGGGCGCGACGCGCGCGTCGGACGTGCACCGGGCCTCCCGGCAGCTCCCAGCCCGCACGCGGCGGACTCCGATGCTCCAGCGGGTAGTGTCGCAGGGCCATGACCGACAGCCCGGCCGACGCCACCCCGTACGAGGTCCTCGGCGTACCCGCGACCGCCGACGACGACGCGCTCCGCCGTGCGTACCGTCGTGCCGCCCGCGAGACCCACCCCGACCTCGGTGGTGACGCCCGGCGCTTCCGCCAGGTGCAGATCGCGTGGGAGCGCATCGGGACCCCGGCTGCCCGCCGGGCGTACGACGCGGGCTCCCGCACGTCGACCCCCAGCGCGGCGTCCGGTCCGTCCGGGTCCTCGGTCTGGTCGCACGACGGCGAGGGGTTCGCGCCCCCGACGGCTCGGCGCGACTCCCGGCCGCGGGCGCGCTCGTACGGGCACCCGGGTGGTCGTTCCCGCGAGGTCTTCCTGCAGGCCGAACGCGAGTGGGTCGGTCTCGGCGACCCCGTCGAGGACCCGTACGACCCGGCGCTGGTCCGCTCCGCGCCGCGGCACATCCGCCGACTGCTCGCCGAGGCCCTCGCGGAGGAGGCGACGGCGTCGATCATCGCGGGGATGGGCATCGGTGTGACCGTGTGGCACGACCTCGACGCCGGTGCCGAGGGCAAGCTCGACCACGCCGTGCTGACCCCGAGCGGACTCTGGGCCGTCGAGTCGATCGACTGGGGCGCTCCCGTGCGCATCGAGCACGGTGACATCGCCGGCGAGACCCTGGCGCCGGGCGAGCGTCCGGTCAAGGAGCTCGTGCGGGCGGCCCGAGCGGTACAGAAGCAGACCCGCGTGAAGTTCACCGGACGGCTGATGGTCGTGCCGGACTCCGCCGTCGACGAGGACGTCCAGGTCGTCGGGTCGGCGCGCAAGCCCACCGCGCTCGTGGTCCGTCGCAGTGCGCTCGGTCAGGTCCTGAACGGGGTGTTCTCCCCGGAGGGCTCGGTCGACGTGTTCGACGTCCGCGACCGCCTGCAGCAGACCGTCCGCTTCGTCTGACGGCGGCGCGACGCCCGGTCGCGTCAGTGGCCGCGGAGCTTCTCGAGGTCGCGGCGCTCCCGCTTGCTCGGACGACCGGCGCCTCGGTCCCGGGTCGGGACGAACCCGGCCTCCTCGCGGGGGAGCCGGGGCGGGGTCCGGTCCTCGAAGTGCTTCGCCGCCTCGGTCGCGCTCGTCCGCTTGAGGATGATGCCCGTCACGACGACGATGCGGTCGAACCCGTGCTGACGGACCCGCACCTCGTCCCCGGGGGCGATCGGCTGCGCCGGCTTCGCACGTTCCCCGTTCACCCGGACGTGGCCGGCCTTGCACGCACTGGTCGCGGCGGACCGGGTCTTCGTGATCCGCACCGCCCAGATCCAGCTGTCGACGCGCGCCTTCTCCATCCCACCACCCTAGGCGGCGCAGCCCTGCGAGCAGCCCGCGCCGGGGAGCCGAGCGGGCCGACACCCGAGCCGTGCGACCGGGCCGTACGCTCGACGGGTGCAGGAACCGCGGCAGCAGGACCCGGACGGCCGGGCTCCGAGCGAGCAGGATGCCCTCGCCCGGGCGCTGGCGCTCGGCGTCCTGCGTGCGGCGTCCCCCGGCGACCGGCTCGTCGTGCGGGCACGGGTCGGGGACGGCGCTCGCGACGCCCTCGGCACCCTGTCCGCACGGACCGTCGACACGGTCACGATCGAGACGCGACGGGGGCACGTCGACGTCCCGCTCGCCGACGTGGTCGCGGCGAAGCACGTGCCCCCGCCGCCGACACCGCGGACGCGCCGCCCCTGAAGGGCCAGGGGACGCAGCCGCGCGACGCAGCCCGGCAACGCAGCCCGCGACGCGGCCGGCAACGCAGCCCGCGACGCGGCCGGCAACGCAGCCTCGCGACGCAGCCCGCGACGCAGCTCCACCCACCTCGCCCGACGGCGAGCAGGCTCCGCCCGCGCGGCGCACCGGCGAGCCGTCGCCGTCCCCGCAGCCGTCGCCACGTAGCCTCGACCCATGGCCGTCCCCGTCCCGCTCGGTACCGAGGACCGAACCTCCCGCCTGACGCTCCGCCGCCCCGACCGCTGGCGCCGCGAGGACTCCCCGCAGGCCGACCTCCGGCTGACCGGTGACGACGTCGTCCTGACCGTCCGGTCCCGCCCCTCGGAGCGCACCGTCGCCGAGGAGCACACCAGCCTGCTCGAACGCCTGCCCGGGTCGGTCGAGGGCCTGCGGCTCATCGGCTGCGACCCGTGGACGACCGCGGGCGCCCCGGCACGCCTGGTCGAGTACGTCCGCCCCGACGAGGACGGCGACGTCGCGGGCGCCCACCTGCTCTTCGTGACCGGTCGGCACCGGGTCGACCTGACCGTCGAGCGGCCGCTCACCCGGATGCTCGCGACCGACGACCTGGTCTCGACCGTGCTCGAGTCGGTCCGTGCCACCGAGCCCGCACCCGCCCGCCCGCAGCGCGAGCTCGAGGCCCTGCCGGTCGCGGCGCCGGTCCCGCAGCTCGACGGGACGCACCTCGGGCCCGACGCGCTCACGACCCTGCGCAGCCTGGCAGGACGCCGGTGGGACCCGATGCTCCTGCGCTCGCCCGCCGGTCGCGAGCTCGTGCAGACGGGGCTCGTCGGCCGCCTCGGGACGCTCCCCGAGACCACCCAGGAGCTCCTCGCGCCGTGGGCCGACGACACCCGGCCGGTCACCCTCGAACAGCGCCTGCCCGACGGGCGGACCACGCGCCTCCAGGCCTGGTCGGAGACCGTCGTGGACGGGACTGACGAGACGGGCGGCACCGTGGCCCGGCTGCCGGTCGAGCGCGTGGTCGGGCTGGCGGCCGGGAGGCTCGGCATCCGCCCGTCGTGGACCTTCCCCTTCCGCACGGGGTCGCTCCACGCGGACCTGCTGGCCCGCAGGACGGGTGCGGCCGACACCGCGCCGGACCTGCCGGTGGCCGTCGCCGAGGCCGACCCGCGGCTCGCGCGCTTCTGGGCCGCGCCGTGGACGGTCTCGTCGATCCGTCGACCGGGTCGACCGGCCCCTGTCGTCGTCGTGCACGCCGAGGGCATCGGGTTCGCCCGGGTCGGACGCACGGAGGCCGGGGAGACGGCCTTCCGGTCCGACTCCCCGGCGAACGTGTACCGGTCCGTGGTGCGCGCGCTGCTCGGCTGAGGCCGCTGCTGCCGCTGCTGCTGCCGCTGCTGCCGCTGCCGCTGCTGCTGCCGCTGGCGCTCGCGCGGCGCCCTCGCTAGGCGGCGGGGCCTGCGGTCAGGGTCACCGTCACGGTGTGCGCCGTGCCCGATGCATCGGTGTAGCCGACCTGCACCCGGTCACCGACGGCGTGCGAGCGGATCGCGGACGTCAGTGCGTCGTTGCTCGTGACCGCCGTGCCGTCGAGGCTCGTGATGGTGTCGCCGGCGACCAGTCCCGCTGCTGCGGCGCCCGAACCGTCGACGGTCCCGGCGACCGGCACACCCGCGGTGGTCTGCGTCGTCGCGGTCGAGCCGACCTCGACGCCGAGGAACGCCGGCAGGCCGATCGTGACGGTGTCCGAGGACTCCCCGGCGAGGATCTTGTCCGCGATGGCCTTCGCGGTCGTGATCGGGATCGCGTACCCGGTGACCTCGGCGGAGCCCGACGACGCCGCGGTGGCCATGCCGACCACCTCGCCCTCGCTGTCCAGGACCGGACCGCCGGAGTCGCCCGGGACGATCTGCGCGGCGACCTCGATCAGGCCCTGCAACGACTCCGTGCCCGTGCCGGACTCGCTCTGCACCTGGATGTCCTGGTCGAGGGCGGTGACCGTGCCCGCGGCGGCGACGAGGTTGCCCGTGCCCTCCGCGTTGCCGACGTCCGTCACCGCGTCACCCGTCGACGGTTCGCCGTCGTCGTCGAGCGTCACCGTGGACAGGCCGGACGCGTCCTGCAGCTTGAGCACGGCCACGTCGTGCGTGGCATCGGTGCCGACGACCTCGGCCCGGTACTGCTTGCCGGTCGTCTCGTCGGTGACCGCGATGCTCGTGGCGCCCTGCACCACGTGGTTGTTCGTCAGGACGAAGCCGTCCGAGGTGAGGACCATGCCGGTGCCCGCGGCCTGCGACGAGGTGTCGTAGTTCATCACGGTGTCGATCGTCACGACGCCCTTCGTCTGGGCCGCGGTCGCCGGGGTCGCGGCGGTCTGCGTGCCCGTGCCCGTGCCGGTACCGCTGCCGCTGCCGCTGCTGCCGTCGCTGCCCGAGCCGTTCCCGTACCCGGGCACGGTGAAACCGTTCGTCCCACCGCTCGTGCCGGAGCCACCGCCCGGCAGCGTCGTGGTGCCCTGCGACTGGCTCGACGTGGTCGTGGTGCCCTGCGAGGACAGGCCGAGCGCCGTCCCGCCGGCCGCGCCGATGATCGCCAGCGCCGCGACGCCCGAGCCGATGACGAGTCCGAGCCGCCGGGGGCGCTTCGCGCCGGGGTGGTTCGCTGCCGCCGCGCCCGAGGTCCAGCCCCAGGGGGTGCTGCCGGCCGTCGCGCCTGCTGCCGCCGTGCTCGTGCTCGCGGTACCGGGACGCGGGTCCGTGGGACCGCCGAGGGCCGCGCTGCCGAGCAGGTACGGGCCGCGACCGTCCGGGGTGTAGGCGTACGGCCCCGAGCCGTCGGTGCCGTACAGCCACGGGCCGCTGCCGTCGAAGGCGTACGCCGGGCGGAGGGTGTCGCGGTCGGCGTGCGGGGCCTCCCAGCCGGGACGGTCGGTCGCGCGCTGGTCGTCGGCGGGGTTCTCGTTCATGGGTGCTCTCCGGTCGTCCCTCGACCACCCGAGGGGTGGCGGTTCGTTCCTCGACGACCCGGTCGGGCGTCGACGGAGACCAGTACAGGAGCCGAACCCATGACGACCCTATGAACGGACCCTGTGCCGGCTCCGGGCTTCCTCGGGGGCCGCCGAACGAGGGGCGGGATTAGGCTTGCCGCACCTCCCATGCGCGCGTCCTCACCCGTCACCCCTGCAGTCCGGCCCCGCCCGGCACCCGCCTCGCGGTCCCGTCTCGTCGGGGCAGCGCTGCTCGCCGTCGCCGTCCTCGTGGTGGCCGTCGCGCTCTCCGTGGCGTTCGGCTCGCGCCCGATCCCGCTCGGCACCGTCCTCGACGTCGTCCTGCACCCGCACCGGGACGACGAGGTGGGACTCATCGTGCTCGGCAACCGCGTCCCGCGCACCGTCGTGGGGCTGCTCGCCGGCGCCGCGCTCGGGGTGGCCGGTGCCGTGATGCAGGGCGTGACCCGGAACCCGCTGGCCGACCCGAGCATCCTCGGCATCAACGCCGGAGCAGCCCTCGCCGTGGTCGTCGGGATCGCGGTGTTCGGCATCAGCGGGACCGCCGCGTACCTGCCCTTCGCCTTCGTCGGGGCCGGGCTCGCGGCGCTGCTCGTCTACGGCATCGCTGCCGTCGCCCGGCGGGGCCTGTCGCCGGTGGGCCTCGCGCTCGCCGGAGCGGTCGTCGCCGCCGCCCTGTCGTCGGTCACCACGGCGGTCCTCGTGTCGAGCCAGAGCCTGCTCGACCAGCTGCGCTTCTGGCAGGTCGGAGCGCTCGCCGGCAAGGACCTCGGCACCGCCGGCGTCGTGGCCGTCCCCGTCCTCGTCGGACTCGTCGTGGCCGCCGGGCTGGGACGCTCCCTGAACACCCTCGCGCTCGGGGACGAGCTCGCCGCGTCGCTCGGCCAGCGGGTCGTGCTCGTCCGCATCGTCGGCGGTCTCGTGACGGTCCTGCTCGCGGGGTCCGCGGTGGCAGCCGCCGGACCGATCGCGTTCGTCGGCCTCGCCGTCCCGCACGCTGTCCGCCGACTGAGCGGGCCCGACCAGCGCTGGACGATCCTCCTGTCCGCCCTCGTCGCACCCGCGCTCCTGCTCGTCGCCGACGTGATCGGGCGGGTCGTCGCGTACCCGGGGGAGCTGCAGGTCGGCATCGTGACCGCGCTCATCGGTGCCCCGGTGTTCATCTGGCTCGTCCGGTCGCGGGTGGTGACCGGCCTGTGACCGCGGTCCGTCGCGAGCTCGCCGTCCTCGGCGCGGTGGTCGTGCTCCTGGTCGCCCTCGTGCTCGTCGGGCTCGGGGTGGGGGAGATCCCGCTCTCGCCGCTGCAGGTCGCCGGCGCCCTGGTCGGACACGGCGACACCGTCTCGGACTTCGTGGTCGGGCAGCTCCGCGGCCCCCGGGTCGCCGGTGCCGTGCTGGTCGGTGCCGCGCTGGGCGCCGCCGGCGGCATCGTGCAGAGCGTCGTCCGCAACCCGATCGCGAGCCCCGACGTCATCGGCATCACGTCGGGCGCGAGTGCCTCGGGGCTGACGGCGATCGTGCTCTTCGGGGCGAGCGGCGGTGTGCTCTTCGGGTCCGTCGTCGTCGGCGCCCTGCTCGTGTCGGTCGTCATCGCCGCGCTCTCCTGGCGTCGGGGGATCACCGGCAACCGCGTCGTCCTGGTCGGCATCGGGGTGGCGGCGATCTGCCTCAGCATCACCGGCTGGATGCTGACCGCGGGCACCGTCCAGCAGGCGGGCACCGCGCTCCTCTGGCTCTCGGGCAGCCTGAACGCGGTGGACCGCACCCTCGTCGGCATCCTCGCGGTCGCCGTCGTCCTGCTCCTGGCCGCTGCGCTCGCGCAGTCCCGCCGGCTGACGGTCCTCGCGCTCGGGGACGAGGTGGCCGCCGCCCTCGGACTCCGGCCCGACCGCGCGAAGTCGCTCCTGCTCCTCACCGCCGTCGGCCTCACCGCGGGAGCGGTCGCGACGGCGGGCCCGGTCGCCTTCGTCGCGCTGATGGCGGCACCCATCGGACGCCGTCTCGTCGGCAACGGGCGGGTCGCGCTCGGCGTCGTCGCGGCCGTCGGCGCGGTCGTCACGCTCGCGAGCGACCTGCTGGCGCAGTTCGCGATCCCCGGCAACGCCCTGCCGGTCGGTGTGGTCACGGGCGTGGTCGGGGCGCCGTACCTGCTCTGGCTCCTCGCACGCGGGCGGTAGGCGCGGTACCCGGCCCTGCCGGGCGTGCCTGGTCGTGCCGGGCGTACCTGGTCGTTCCGGGCGTACCCGGCCCTGCGAGGCGTACCTGGTCGTTCCGGGCGTACCTGGTCGTTCCGGGCGTACCTGGTCGTCCTGGTCCACCAGGTACGCCCGTTCCCGCAAGGCATCCCACCCGTTCTGGGAAGGAACGGGCGCACGGAACGGGTGTCGGCGATCGACGCACGCATGCACGGACGGACGGGAGGCGCGGTGCGGGCCGGCACCGCGCCTCCCGTCCGTCGCATGGTCGCGCTGGCGGCCCTGGCGGCCCTCGCGGCCCTGGCGGCCCTGGTGGCCCTGGCGGCGCTGGTTGCGCTGGTGACGCGGGGCGGTGCCGGCCGAAGCAGCGGGGCGTGCCCCCCCCCGTGCGGGAAACCGCGCGCGGTCCCGCGATGCCGCACTGCGCTGCGTGATGCCGCACACAACCGCCCGGACCCCCCGTTCGGGTGTCGGCGGCCTGCGGGATCTCTCGTACCGTCGTCCCGACCGACCGGACCCCCGACAGCGCCCGACCCGACGGAGTGCTGGTCCGGAAGGAACGAAGGACTGCCATGCCCGATCCGTCTGCCGGCGCACCGACGCGCCGTCGCCAGTGGGGTGCCGAGCGCCGGACCCGTCCGCTCGACACCCTGCACGCACGCCCCTCCGACCGGAAGCTCGTCTCCGGTCGCGTGGCGATCATCCTGACCGTCGCCTTCTGGCTGGCGTACGTCGTCTACACCGTGATCCGCCAGTTCCTCGACTACGGCACCGAGAGCTTCCGCTTCACCACCGAGGCGATCTCGTACCTCGTCGTCGTCACCTTCCTGACCTTCTCCGCGCTCATGCACCTGGTGGCCCGCCAGGGTGCGATGGAGCGGTTCGCGAGCCACGTGCGGGTCCCGCGCGCCGAGCTCGACCGACACTTCGCCTCCGGCCACGAGGCGCCGATGACCGTCCTCGTCCCGAGCTACGCCGAGGAGCCGGACGTCGTCGCGACCACGCTCTGGTCGGCAGCGCTCCAGGAGTACCCGTCCCTGCGCGTCGTCCTGCTCGTCGACGACGCGCCGTTCCCGACCGACCCGGCGACGCTCGACAAGCTGGAGCGCACGCGCGCGGTCGCGGACCGCATCCAGGCGCAGCTCGAGGTCCCCTCGCGCCGGTTCCAGGAAGCGCTCTTCTCGGCCGAGGTCGAGGCGGACGCTGCACCGTTCGCCAGCACGCACGCGCTCCGGACCCTCGTCGAGCACCACCGCTGGGCCGACGCGTGGCTCCGCCGGAACGCCCGGGAGCACGAGGTCGCCGACCACGTCGACCGGTTCTTCCACGACCAGGTGCTCGTCGGGCTCGCCGACGAGTTCCGGCTGACCGCCGAGGCCCTCGAAGCGGCCATCGCCGACGCCGTCGCCCTCGGTCAGGACTTCAGCGAGGTGACCTCGGCGCGGGCGCTCGAGCTGCAGCGCCGTCTCGCCTGGACCTTCACGGCGGAACTGACCACGTTCGAGCGGAAGCGGTACGTGAACCTCTCCGACGAGGCCAACAAGGCGATGAACCTCAACGCCTACATCGGACTCATGGGCGGGGCGTACGCGTTCGACGAGACCGCGTCCGGGACCGTCCTGCGCACCGTGGACGACGCCGGCGCGGCCGACCTCGTGGTCCCGGCGTCGGACTACCTCCTGACGCTCGATGCCGACTCCGTCCTGCTCCGCGACTACTGCCTGCGCCTGGTCTACTTCCTCGAGCAGCCGGAGAACGCCCGGGTCGCCGTGACGCAGACCCCGTACTCGTCCTTCCGCGGCGCTGCCACGCGCATCGAGCGGCTCGCGGGGGCCACCACCGACATCCAGCACATCCTCCACCAGGGGATGTCCCGGTACGACGCGACGTTCTGGGTCGGGGCGAACGCCGTCATCCGCACCCAGGCGCTCCGTGACATCGAGGAGGTCGAGACCGTCGGCGGCTTCGAGGTGAAGCGCTACGTCCAGGACCGCACCGTGATCGAGGACACCGAGTCGAGCGTCGACCTCGGCATGCACGGCTGGACGCTCGTCAACTACCCGGAGCGGCTCTCGTACAGTGCCACGCCGCCGGACTTCGGGTCGCTCGTCGTCCAGCGCCGCCGCTGGGCGAACGGCGGCCTCCTCATCCTGCCGAAGTACGTCCGCCAGGTCCGTGAGCGCCGGGCACGAGGCGAGCGGGTCGGTCTTGTCGAGATGGCGCTGCGCGTCAACTACATGGCGTCGATCACCTGGGCGTCGTTCGGGCTCGTCTTCCTGCTCGCGTACCCGTACGACTCGCGGCTGCTCAGCCCGATGGTGCTGCTCGCGGCGCTGCCCTACTTCTGGCTGCTGTCGAGCGACCTGCGGTACTGCGGCTACAAGCGCACGGACGTCTTCCGCATCTACGGCTTCAACCTCATCCTCACGCCGGTGAACGTCGCGGGCGTGCTCAAGAGCATCCAGCAGGCCCTCACGGCGAAGAAGATCCCGTTCGCGCGGACGCCCAAGGTGCGGGACCGCACGGCCTCGCCGGCGCTCTACGTCCTCGCGCCCTACGCGATCGTCGCCTTCTCGGTCTTCACCTTCGTCCGCGACTACGGCGCGCAGAACTGGGGGAACGCGGTCTTCGCCGCCTTCAACGCGCTCCTCGCCACCTACGCGATCGTCGCCTACATCGGCGTGTGGAACTCCGTGGTCGACGTCTGGCTGTGGGCCACGCGCTGGATGTACTACGACCCGTCGGCGCGCGCAGCCCGTCGTGCCGCTCGTCGTACCGCTCGTGCGGCCGCCCGTGCCGACCGTCGGCGCGGACGTCGTCGCGGCGGCGTCCGCCCGGTCCCGGAGCCCGTCCTCGAGGACTGGCACGCGGTCCTGTACTTCGGACACGGCGGCGGCAACCTCCCGGTCCGGCACGACGCCGACGTCGTCGGGGCGGCGGGCGCAGGTGGCACCGCGTCCGCCCAGGCCGACGCGACCGGCCCGCGCCAGGAACGGAGCGCAGCCTGATGTCGACGACGAGACGACTCTCCCCGGTCCGGGTCACCATCGCGGTCGTGGTCGCCGCCGCCGTCGCCGTCGCCGGGTACGCCGGCTTCGACCGCTGGCACTCGGCGCAGGCGACCGAACGGCAACCATCGTGGTTCGCCGCCTACACCGACGTCACCGCGACCCCGGTCTTCGCGTTCGAGGACGTCAAGTCGGCCAAGGGACGCAACGTCATGCTGTCCTTCGTCGTCGCCGACCACGACGACGCCTGCTCGCCGACCTGGGGCTCGTACTACTCGCTGCAGGGTGCGGCGGACCAGCTCGACCTCGACCGCCGTGTCGCCCGTCTGCAGCAGCAGCACGGCGAGGTCGGGGTGTCGTTCGGCGGCCTGGCGAACGACGAGCTCGCCACCACCTGCACGAAGGCGTCCGCCCTGCTGGGTGCCTACCGGCAGGTCGTGCAGCGTTACGAACTGTCGACCGTCGACTTCGACGTCGAGGGCGACGACCTCACGAACCGCGCTGCGGGGGAACGGCGTGCCAAGGCGGTGGCGGCGCTCCAGGACGAGCGTCGGGCCGCCGGTCACCCGCTCGCGGTGTGGCTCACCCTGCCGGCCGCGCCCTCGGGGCTGACGTCCGACGGGACCACCGCGGTCGCGCAGTTCCTCGCCGCCGGCGTGGACCTCGCCGGGGTGAACGCGATGACGATGGACTACGGCGAGGCCAAGGGGTCGAGCCAGAGCATGTACTCGGCATCGGTGCAGGCGCTGCAGGAGGTCCAGCGACAGCTCGGTGTCCTGTACCAGCGCGCGGGCACGCCCCTCGGTGACGGCACCCTCTGGCACAAGGTCGGGGCGACGCCCATGATCGGGCAGAACGACGTCCGTGACGAGGTGTTCTCGCTCAGCGATGCCCGGAAGCTCAACGCCTGGGCGCGCGACCGCGGGCTGGGGCGCATGTCGATGTGGTCGCTCAACCGTGACACCACGTGTGGGTCGAACTACGTGAACCTGTCGACCGTCTCGAACTCGTGCTCCGGCGTCGACCAGGACGGACTGCTCTTCGCCGACGTGCTCGGCAAGGGGTTCGGCGGCGGGATCGTCGCGGCGGCCTCCGACGTCACGGAGGCCGAGCCCTCCGCCACCGAGCAGCCCACCGACGACCCGAAGACCAGTCCCTACCCGGTCTGGGACCAGGACGCGTCCTACCTCGAGGGCACGAAGGTGGTGTGGCACCGCAACGTCTACGAGGCGAAGTGGTGGACGTCGGGCGACCTGCCGGACGATCCGGTGCTCAGCGCGTACGAGACGCCGTGGCAGATCATCGGCCCGGTCCTGCCGGGGGAGAAGCCCGTGGAACCGCTGACCCTGCCCGACGGGACCTACGCCGCGTGGTCGGGGACGAAGCAGTACGACACGGGCGCCCGCGTCCTGTTCCACGGCATCCCGTACCAGTCGAAGTGGTGGAACACCGGCGACAGCCCCGAGGCGTCCACGAGCGACCCGGACGGGTCGCCCTGGGTCCGTCTGAAGGATGCCGAGGTGCGTCGGATCCTCGACGGGCTCGCCTCGGGCGAGCCGGCGCCGACCGCCACCGCGACGGCGACGCCGGCTCCGTGACGACGCACCTCGTGATCCGGTCCGGCCTGGAGGCACGGTGCGGGTCCGCCCCGTGCCTCCCGTCCGTCGGCTGGATCACGGCGGTGTGTTCGCTGTGCGCGTGCTCCTGAGTTCTCCCCAGCCCCGTTCGGGGCTCCCGCGAGGTCACCCGTTTCCGATACGCTGGTGCGCCAAGAGGAGGAGGTCCACGATGCCAGAGCCAGTGGTCCCGCAGCCGGGTGGTCAGAAGACTCCGGAACAGCGGCTGGTCGACACGACCCTGACCTTCAGCATGGACATGGGAGCGGCCCTGACGGCCGAGTCCGGTGTCTCGACCGAGGAGCGCGAGGCGATCAACGCCCTGCCCTCGGGTTCGGCGTTGCTGGTGGTCCGGCGTGGTCCGAACGTCGGCGCGCGGTTCCTCCTCGACTCCGACGTCACGACGGCCGGTCGGCACCCCGCTGCCGACATCTTCCTCGACGATGTGACGGTGTCGCGGAAGCACGCGCAGTTCCTCCGCCACGGCACGGCCTTCAGCGTCAAGGACAACGGGTCGCTGAACGGCACCTACTTCGACGGCGTGCGCATCGACGAGGCACTCCTGATTGACGGTGCCGAGGTGCAGGTCGGCAAGTTCCGCCTGACGTTCTACGCATCCCGGGTCGACCTGGCGCGCCTGGCGACCGCGTAGTGGCTGCGCGGTCCGCCGCAGCCCGGGCCGGTGCTGCGGTACCGGACCTGCTCACCATCGGGCAGGTCATCGCCCGGTTGAAGCCCGACTTCCCCGACCTGTCGAGCTCGAAGCTCCGCTTCCTCGAGGAACGCGAGCTCGTCACGCCGATCCGCACCGCCAGCGGGTACCGGAAGTTCTCGGCGGCCGACGTCGAGCGGCTCCGGATCGTGCTCGGTCTGCAGCGTGACCACTACCTGCCGCTCAAGGTCATCAAGGACTACCTCGCCGATCTCGACGCGGGGCGCGAGCCCGTCCTGCCCGGCGGCGGTGACGCCCCGAGACCGTCGATCCTCGGCCGCGAGCGTCGGTACACGCGGGACGAGACCGTCCGCGCTGCAGGTGCCTCGCCGATGCTGCTGACCGACGCGGTCTCGGCGTCGCTGCTGCCCGCGGCCGACACCTACGGCGACGACGCCGTGGCGGTGCTCAAGGCCCTCGTCGAACTGCAGCGCACCGGCATCGAGCCGCGGCACCTGCGTACCATGCGCGGTGTCGTCGAGCGCGAGGTCGGCCTGATCGAGTCGGCCCTCATGCCGGTGTCCCGCCGGGGCGACGCCACCTCGCGGGCCAAGGCGACGGAGCTCGCGCGCGAGATCGCCGGGCAGCTCGAGGTCGTCCGGTCGAACCTGATCCGCACGGCGATCGGCCGACTCGACGCATGACCGGCGACCGGTCGGCGTCCGGACCGGGGCTGCGCCCTGTCGACCGTCGGTGGTCGGGGCGTATCCTCGACACGCCGGACGCGCCGGTGCGGATGTGCCGGGCAGACCGTGTCCGAGTCGCTACCGTGGACCTCGGAACAACTCTCAACCCGTCGTTGAACCTTCTGGTGGGAGCTCGAACGTCGTGGAAGGCATGCACATGAGTGGGACTGACACCCCCGGTACCGAGTCCGAGATGACTCGGTACGACCTCGGCCTGCTCTTCACCGACGGCCTCCCCGAGCACGACGAGCAGAACGGCTACCGCGGCACCGTCGCCGCACGCGCGGCCGGCATCTCGTACCGACAGCTCGACTACTGGGCCCGCACCGAGCTCGTGCAGCCGACCATCCGCGGCGCTGCCGGGTCGGGGTCGCAGCGGCTCTACGGCTTCCGGGACATCCTCGTGCTCAAGCTCGTCAAGCGACTCCTCGACACCGGGATCTCGCTGCAGCAGATCCGCACCGCCGTGAACCAGCTCCGCGAGTCCGGCGTGTCCGACCTCGCCCAGACGACGCTGATGTCCGACGGGGCGTCGGTCTACCTGTGCACCTCGGACGACGAGGTCATCGACCTGGTGTCCCGCGGCCAGGGCGTGTTCGGCATCGCGGTCGGCAAGGTCCTGCGCGAGGTCGAGAGCTCCCTGGTCGAGCTCGACGCCACCCCTGCTGCGGACCCCGCCGACGAGCTCGCCGCCCGCCGGGCGAACCGCGCGTCCTAGCCGTTCCTCGCCCTCCCGCTCGTCCGGCTCCGCCGGACAGTCGTCGGTGCGTCGTCCGGTGCCCTCGACCGGGCCAGATCTGTCACGCTCGCGCCGTCCGACGACGTCCCCGACCCACTCGGCGTCCCACCGGCGGCGTGTCGTGCCCACTCGGCACCCGGCAGAGCCCGCCCGGCGGCCGACGACCCGCGTGTCCTGCTCACTCGGCGTTCGAGCACCGACCTTCGGCTGCTGAGACCCGAGCCCCGACCCCCGGGACGCGAGCCCCGACCCCCGGGACGCGAGCCCCGACCGCGAGCCCCGACCCCCGGGACGCGAGCCCCGACCCCGAGCCCCGACTTCCCGCGCGGGTGGTTCCGGTCGCGCGAACTGCCGCGAGTGTCCGTCTCGGTCGGACGACTTGCCGCTCAGCTCCCGTGCGGACGGCATGTCGTGCGACCAGGACCGTCGACGATTGCATCGAATCGAGCGTGCGACATCTCGGCCGTTCAGCGGATGACGGGCCCGAACGGTCGAGGACTCGCCTCGGTGCGCAGCGGCTTCAGTGGGCGCCGATCCGAGCGAGCACGACATGCCGCGGGGTCGTCACGGCGCGGGCGGGATCCGTCGTCCGGGGACCTCGACCGTGACAGATGTTGCGCGCTCGACGGTCAGCCCAGCGCGAAGCCGGTCCGGGGACCTCGACCGTGACAGATGTTGCACGCTCGACGGCCGGCCCAGCGAGGAGCCGGCCGGGGAGCAGCCGGTCCGGGGGAGGAAGCCGGCCCGGAGAGGCGGCAGCGCCTAGGCGGCGCCGCCCTCGGCGTACGGACCGATCTTGCCCGTGCGCATGATGCGCTCGAGCAGCTGGTCGAAATTCTTCGCCATCTCCTGCGCCGACTCGCCGGGCCACACGTGCAGGGGCTTCGCCGCGCCCTGCGCCTGCTGCAGCGACGTGCGCTCCGGCAGCTGCGGCGAGAGCACGAGCGGGCCGAACATGTCCCGGAGTTCCTTGATGCGGAACTGGTGCTCGAGCGACTGCACGCGCGCCCGGTTCACGATGATGCCGAGCGGCTGCAGGCGGGGGGAGAGCCCGCGGCGGATCTCCTCGATCGCACGGAGCGCGCGGTCCGCGGCGGCGACGGAGAACAGGCCCGGCTCGGTGACCACGGTCACGCGGTCCGAGGCAGCCCAGGCGGTGCGGGTCAGGGCGTTGAGCGACGGGGCGCAGTCGATGAGGACCAGCTCGTAGTCCTGCTCGACGTTCGCCAGTGCCTCCTCCAGCTTCCAGATGTCCCGGATGGAGGGGTGGGGACCGTCGAAGTTGATGGCGGACGGCGACCCGACGAGCACGTCGACCTTGCCCTGCGAGCCCTTCGTCCACCCGGACGGGGCGATCGCCTGGCGGACGATCTTCTCCTTCGGGTTCTCGAGGACGTCGGCGACGTTGAGGTGGCCGGAGATGTCGATGTCGAGGCCGGTCGAGACGTCGGACTGCGGGTCGAGGTCCACCACCAGCGTGCGCAGTCCCTTGGCGAACGCGGCCGATGTCAGGCCGAGCGTCACCGTCGTCTTGCCGACACCACCCTTGAGGGAGCTCACGCTGAGTACATGCACGGTGAGCCACGTTACCGCCAGTAAGGTTGTGACACCTCAACCCGGGCTGAAAGGGACGTCGTGTTCAGCAAGATCCTCGTGGCGAACCGTGGCGAGATCGCCATCCGCGCGTTCCGTGCCGCGTACGAGCTGGGGGCCCGGACGGTGGCCGTCTACCCGTACGAGGACCGCGGATCCCTGCACCGGCTGAAGGCCGACGAGGCCTACGTCATCGGCGAGCCGGGGCACCCGGTCCGTGCCTACCTGAACGTCTCCGAGATCATCCGTGTCGCCCGCGAGTCGGGTGCCGACGCGATCTACCCGGGGTACGGCTTCCTCTCCGAGAACCCGGAGCTGGCCGCCGCTGCCGCCGGTGCGGGGATCACGTTCATCGGGCCGGGCGAGCACGTCCTCGAGATGGCCGGCAACAAGGTCACCGCGAAGGAGCACGCGATCGCCGCCGGTGTCCCGGTCCTCGCGAGCACCCCACCGAGCCGCGACGTCGACGAGTTGCTCGCGGGCGCCGACGCCGTCGGGTTCCCGGTCTTCGCGAAGGCGGTCGCCGGCGGCGGTGGGCGCGGGATGCGCCGCGTGGAGACGAAGGCCGAGCTCCGCGAGGCGCTCGAGGCCGCGATGCGCGAGGCCGACAGCGCGTTCGGCGACCCGACGATGTTCCTCGAGCAGGCCGTCCTGCGTCCGCGGCACATCGAGGTGCAGATCCTCGCGGACGCCACGGGCACGGACGACGGCACGATCCACCTCTTCGAGCGCGACTGCTCGGTGCAGCGCCGCCACCAGAAGGTGGTGGAGATCGCACCGGCGCCCGACCTCGATCCGGCGATCGCCGCCGCGCTCCACCGTGACGCCGTCGCCTTCGCCCGGTCGATCGGCTACGTCAACGCCGGCACCGTCGAGTTCCTCCTCGACACCGAGGGCGAGCGTGCCGGTCAGCACGTCTTCATCGAGATGAACCCGCGCATCCAGGTCGAGCACACCGTGACGGAGGAGGTGACGGACGTCGACCTCGTGCAGTCGCAGATGCGCATCGCCGCGGGGGAGACCCTCGCCGACCTCGGGCTCGCGCAGGACACCGTCGCCGTGCACGGTGCGGCGCTGCAGACCCGCATCACGACCGAGGACCCGACGCAGGGCTTCCGTCCGGACACCGGACGCATCACGACCTACCGCAGCCCGGGTGGCGCGGGGGTCCGGCTCGACGGCGGCACGGTCGCGACGGGTGCGCAGATCAGCCCGCACTTCGACTCGATGCTCGCGAAGATGACCTGTCGTGGGCGGGACTTCCCGGCGGCGGTCGCCCGGGCGAAGCGTGCCCTGGCCGAGTTCCGCATCCGCGGCGTGAGCACGAACATCCCGTTCCTGCAGGCCGTGCTCGACGACCCGGACTTCGCCCGTGGTGACGTCTCGACGCAGTTCATCGAGGAGCGCCCGCAGCTCTTCGGCGGCCACGTGTCGAAGGACCGCGGCACGAAGGTGCTCGGGTGGCTCGCCGACGTGACGGTGAACAAGCCGAACGGCGAGCGTCGCCCGCAGACCGTCGAACCGGTCGAGAAGCTCCCGGCCGTCGACCTGTCCGCCGCGCCGCCGTCCGGGCAGCGCGACCTGCTGCTGCAGGTCGGCCCCGCCGAGTGGGCGCGACGGCTCCGCGCCCAGACCGCGCTCGCGGTCACCGAGACGACGATGCGTGACGCCCACCAGTCGCTGCTCGCCACGCGCGTCCGGACGAAGGACCTGGTCGCCGTGGCGCCGCACGTGGCCCGGCTCACCCCGCAGCTGCTGAGCGTCGAGGCCTGGGGCGGAGCGACCTACGACGTCGCCCTGCGCTTCCTTGGCGAGGACCCGTGGGAGCGCCTGGCGGCACTCCGCGGGGCGATCCCGAACATCCCGGTGCAGATGCTGCTGCGCGGGCGCAACACGGTCGGCTACACCCCGTACCCGACCGAGGTCACCGACGCCTTCGTCGCCGAGGCCGCCGCGAGCGGCGTCGACGTCTTCCGTGTGTTCGACGCGCTGAACGACGTCAGCCAGCTGCGTCCCGCCCTGGAGGCCGTGCTCGCGACCGGCACGGCCGTTGCCGAGGCGGCGCTCTGCTACTCCGGCGACCTCCTCGACCCGGCAGAGGACCTCTACACGCTCGACTACTACCTGCGGCTCGCCGAGCAGATGGTGGAGGCCGGCGCGCACGTCATCGGCATCAAGGACATGGCCGGTCTGCTCCGTGCGGGAGCGGCCGAGCGGCTCGTGGGCGCGCTGCGCGAGCGGTTCGACCAGCCCGTGCACGTGCACACGCACGACACCGCCGGCGGGCAGCTCGCGACGCTCCTGGCGGCCAGCCGGGCCGGCGCCGACGCGGTCGACGTCGCGGCGGCGCCGATGGCCGGGACGACGAGCCAGCCGAGCATGTCCGCGCTCGTGGCGGCGCTGGCGCACACCGAGCGCGACACCGGCCTCGACCTGACCGCGGTCGGCGCGCTCGAGCCCTACTGGGAGGCGGTCCGTCGCGCGTACGCCCCGTTCGAGTCCGGCCTGCCCGGTCCGACCGGCCGCGTGTACCAGCACGAGATCCCCGGCGGGCAGTTGTCGAACCTCCGGCAGCAGGCCATCGCCCTGGGACTCGGCGACCGCTTCGAGCAGGTCGAGGACTGGTACGCCGCGGCGAACCGCATCCTCGGCCGCCCGACCAAGGTCACGCCGTCCTCGAAGGTCGTCGGCGACCTGGCGCTGCAGCTGGCCGCGGTCGGCGCCGACCCCGACGACTTCGAGCAGAACCCGCAGCAGTACGACATCCCCGACTCGGTGATCGGCTTCATGGCCGGCGAGCTCGGCGACCTGCCCGGCGGGTGGCCGGAGCCGTTCCGGTCGAAGGTGCTCGAGGGCCGCGAGGTGCACGTCGGGACGACCCCCGTGCCGGAGTCGGAGCGCGCCGCGCTCGCGACCGCCGGACCCGAGCGGCAGCAGGCCCTCAACCGACTGCTCTTCCCGCAGCCGACCCGGCAGTTCGCCGCGGTGCGGGAGCAGTACGGCGACCTCTCGGTGCTGCCGACCCTCGACTACCTCTACGGTCTGCGTCCCGGGCAGGAGCACGTCGTACCGCTCGGGCGCGGCGTGGAGCTGCTCGTCGGGCTCGAGGCGATCGGCGAGGTCGACGAGCGGGGCATGCGCACGGTCATGACGACGCTGAACGGGCAGCTCCGCCCGGTCGCCGTCCGTGACCGCTCGGTCGAGGTCGCGACGAAGGTCGCCGAGCAGGCGGACCCGTCCGACCCGAAGCACGTCGCCGCACCGTTCTCCGGTGTGGTGACGCTCAAGGTCGCCGTCGGTGACGTCGTCCGGGCTGGTCAGCCCGTGGCGAGCATCGAGGCGATGAAGATGGAAGCGGCCATCACGGCGCCCGTGTCGGGCACCGTCGGCCGTCTCGCGATCCCGGTGACCCAGCAGGTGGACGCCGGCGACCTCCTGGTGGTGCTGCAGTAACGTGACCGTCCGTCCCATCCGCCTGTTCGGCGACCCCGTCCTCCGTTCCCCCGCGGACCCGATCGCACCGGACTCCCTCGGTTCGCCGGGCGTGCGCGACCTCGTGCATGACCTCCTGGACACCGTGCGCGAGCCCGGTCGTGCCGGCGTGGCCGCTCCGCAGATCGGTGTCGGCCTGCGCGCGTTCTCGTACAACGTCGACGGCGAGGTCGGGTACGTGCTCAACCCCGAGGTCGTCGAGGTGCGCGGCGAGGTCGAGCTCATGGACGAGGGCTGCCTGTCCGTCCCCGGGCTCTCCTACCCGACCCCACGCCACCCGTGGGCCAGGGTCCGCGGCGTCGACGTCGACGGCGCCGAGGTCGTCCTCGAGGGCACCGGGCTGATGGCGGAGGCGCTGCAGCACGAGGTCGACCACCTCGACGGCACCGTCTACGTGATGACCCTCGCCCCGGAGGTCCGTCGCGCCGCACTGCGTGACGTCCGCGCCCAGTCCTGGTTCCACTGACCGCGTCCCGAGCACGCGGGCGACCGCGCCCCGGCCGCTCCCGCGATCGACGGCGCACGCGGTCGGGCCGCTTCCGGCGACCAGGGCGTGACACCCCTTCGCGGGATTGTCCGAACGTCCCGGTCGCGAGGTACCGTGTCCGCGTCGGCTTCCCACCGACACGGCTCCCACACCCTCAGGACACCCAGCATGACCGTTCAGAACGACGAGCTCAGCTCGCACCGCACCCGCACCAACCGCCGCCCCGACCCCGCGCCGACGACGTCGTCGGTCGCCGTCCTCGACGCGCCGGAGGTGCAGGCCCCGGAGGCCTGATCCGGAAGCGCGTCCGCGGACCCGGCGACGGGTCGCGCCCCGCGCGCAGACGACACACGGGAGGCCCGGTGTCGGTCCGTCGGACCGGCACCGGGCCTCCCGTCCGTCGTCCCTACGCGCGGCCCCGTCGTCGGGACGCGACCACGGGGGTGGCCGTGGTCTGGACCTTCGACCCCGAGTAGATGTGCTCGACGTCCGCGGCGAAGTCCCGCAGCACGACGGCGCGCTTGATCGTCAGCTTCGGGGTGAGGTGGCCGGAGGCCTCCGTCAGCTCGGTGTCGACGATGGTGAAGGACCGCACGGACTCGGCCCGGGACACCCGCTGGTTCGCGGTGTCCACGGCCTCCTGCACGGCGACGTGCACGCGCTCGTCGTAGGCGGCCTCGCGCGGCGTGAGCGCGGGGGTGATGCCGCGGGCCTCGCACCAGCCGGGGAGCATCTCCCGGTCGAGCGTGACGAGCGCGGCGACGAAGGGCTTGCCCTCGCCGACGACCACCACCTGCCCGACCAGCGGGTGCTCGCGGATGCCGTCCTCGAGCGGCGCCGGCGCGACGTTCTTGCCGCTCGCGGTGACGATGAGCTCCTTCGCCCGACCGGTCACCGTGAGCACCCCGTCGGCGTCGAGCCGCCCGAGGTCGCCCGTGCGGAACCAGCCGTCGCTGAAGGCCTTCGCGGTCGCCTCGTCGTTGTGCCAGTAGCGGTCGAACACGTCGACGCCGCGGATCAGGATCTCGCCGTCCTCGGCGATCCGTACCTCGACGCCCGGGAGTGCTCGACCGACCGTGCCGATGCGGAGCTCGCGCGCCCGGTTCACGGTCGCCGGCGCGGTCGTCTCGGTCAGGCCGTAGCCCTCGAGGATGTGCACGCCGATCGAGCGGAAGAAGTGCGACAGGCGGGGGGAGAGCGGAGCGGAGCCGCTGATCGCGTACTGCACGCGTCCACCGATCGCGTCGCGCAGCTTGGCGTAGACCAGCTTGTCGAACAGCGCGAACCGCAGCTTCAGGCCGAGGGGAACCCGTCCCGCGGCCACCGCCTCGGAGTGCGCGACCGCGACGTCGGCCGCGGCACGGAAGATCCGACCCTTGCCGCCGAGGTCGGCCTTCTGCTCGGCCGAGTTGTAGATCTTCTCGAAGACGCGCGGCACCGCCAGCAGGAAGGTCGGCTTGAAGGTCGACACGGCGCGCATGAGGTCGCGGGTGTCCGGCTCGTGGCCGACGAGCACCCCGGTCGAGATCGACATGACCGCGATGAAGCGGGCGAAGACGTGGGCCATCGGGATGAACAGCAGCGTGGAGGACCCGTCGGCGACGACCTCGGGCATCGCCTCGGTGGCGCCCTCGACCGTCCCGGTGAAGTTGTCGTGCCGCAGGACGCACCCCTTCGGGCGTCCGGTGGTGCCCGACGTGTAGATGATCGTCGCGTCGTCGTGCCCGTGCACGTCCGCCGTGCGGGCGTCGAGCTCGGCGTCGGTGACCGTCTCGCCGAGGCGGACCAGGTCGTCGAGACCGCCGCCGTCGATCGTCCAGTGCTGTCCGAGGTGCGGCAGGTCGGGGGCGATCGACGCCACCCGGCGTGCGTGCTCCTCCTGCTCGACCACGATCGCCACGGTCTCCGAGTCGGAGAGGATCCAGCGCACCTGGTCGGGGGAGCTCGTCTCGTAGACCGGCACGGACACGAGCCCCGCGGTCCAGACGGCGAAGTCGACGAGCGTCCACTCCATGCGGGTGCGGGAGAGGACGGCGACGTGCGCGCCCGGGGCGAGCCCGGCGGCGACGAAGCCCTTCGCGATCCCGCGGACGCGCGCGAGGGTGTCCGCGGCGCTGACGGTCGTCCAGGTGTCGCCGTGCCGCTGGGCGAGGATCGGCCGGTCGGGCGTCCGACGCGCCCGGTCGGAGAGCAGTCGGGCGGCGGAGCCGTGGTCGGGTGCGGAGTTGGGTGCGGGCTGCCGCTGATCGTTCACGGTTGACTCCCTTGTCGGCCGGTGCGATACGAGGACGCCTCGACGATGAGACGTCACCGCCAGCATACGGGCGGAGCGGGACCGGACGGACGGGCTCCGGTGCGGTTCGCAGCACCTCGTCAGCCGTCGGGCGTCGTCGGCCGGCTCCGTGCGGGCAAGCGGTGCCCGGCGCCCACCTCGGTCGCGTTGCCGGCGTTCGGCGTCGCCACGCGGAGACGGTAGGCTCGACCCTCGTGCATGCCATCGGAATCGACATCGGGGGCACCAAGATCGCGGGAGCGGTCGTCTCGGAGCTCGGCGAGATCCTCGCCGAGGACCGCGTCGCCACCAACGCGGCGGACCCGGACGCCATGCTCGACGACGTCGTGACGATGGTCACCCGTCTGCGGGCCGCCCACGACGTGGGAGCGGTCGGTGTCGCGGCACCGGGCTTCATCGACGCGTCGCAGTCGATCGTCTACTACACGCCGAACATCCGCTGGCGGAACGAGCCCCTCCGGCAGAAGCTCCAGGAGCGCCTCGGCGACCTGCACATCACCGTCGACAACGACGCGAACGCCGCCGGCTGGGCGGAGTTCCGCTTCGGTGCCGGTCGCCTCGTGTCCGACATGACGATGCTCACGATCGGGACCGGTGTCGGTGGCGCGATCGTGACCGAGGACCGGCTCTTCCGCGGCGGCTTCGGCACCGGCGGCGAGATCGGTCACCTGCGGATCGTCCCGAACGGCCTGCCCTGCGGCTGCGGCGCCCGCGGCTGCATCGAGCAGTACGGCTCCGGCCGTGCCCTGCAGCGCATGGCGAACGACGTCGCCGACGCCGGCGGCATCGGTTCGGCACTCGCCGACGCGCGCGAGCAGAACGGCGGGCAGCTCGACGGCGCGATCGTCGGCGACCTGATCCTGGCCGACGACCCGGGCGCCCTCGCCGCGCTCCGTCGCCTCGGCCGGCACCTCGGCGAGGCCTGCGCGTCGCTGTCCGCGGTGCTCGACCCGCAGCTGTTCGTCTTCGGCGGCGGTGTCGCGAGCGCCGGCGACCGTCTGCTCGAGCCGATCAAGCAGGCCTACCTCAACAACCTGCCGGCGCGCGGGTACCACCCGGAGCCCGACTTCGTGATCGCCGAGCTCGTGAACGACGCCGGCGTCGTCGGCGCGGCCGACCTCGCCCGCATCCACGCCCGCACGGCGTAGGGTCACCCCGACGGTACGCGCGTCCCGAACTGGAGTCGACGATGACCTACTGGCTGCTCAAGAACTTCCTGCTCGGCCCGCTCATCCTGACGCTCTTCCGACCCTGGGTCGTCGGCCGTGAGCACGTGCCCGCGAAGGGCCCGGTGATCTTCGCGTCGAACCACATCTCGTTCATCGACTCGGTGATCCTGCCGGCGGTGCTCGACCGGCGGATCTCCTTCCTGGCGAAGAGCGACTACTTCACCGGTCGGGGCCTCAAGGGCTGGGCGACGAAGACCTTCTTCAACGCCATCGGGCAGCTGCCCATCGACCGCTCCGGCGGCAAGGCGTCCGAGGCGTCGCTCCACACCGGGCTCCAGGTCCTGGCACGCGGCGAGCAGCTCGGCATCTACCCCGAGGGCACCCGCAGCCCGGACGGCAAGCTCTACCGCGGCCGCACCGGCATCGCCCGGATGATCCTCGAGGGCCGGGTGACCGTCGTGCCGGTCGCGATGGTCGGCACGCGCGAGGTGCAGCAGATCGGCCAGAAGTTCCCCAAGTTCAAGCGCGTCGGCGTCGTCTTCGGCAGGCCGCTCGACTTCTCGCGCTTCGAGGGCTTCGAGACCGACCGGTTCATCCTGCGCAGCGTCACCGACGAGGTCATGCACGAACTCGCCGGACTGAGCCGCCAGGAGTACGTCGACGTCTACGCGACGAGCGTCAAGGAGCGTGCCAGCAGCGCTCGTGAGCAGGTCATGAAGGACCGCCGCACGCCGACCGCCTGACGGGCGACCGCCGTCGTCGCCCCCGCGTCACGCGGGAGCGGTGGGTCGGGCGCGGACGGTAGGATCTGAGGACTCCGGCCCCGGCCGGACCGGCCTGCGCGCAGGCCTCCCGCTCCCGCCCGACCCAGAACACCGAGGTACCGCCTTGATCGAGTCGACCGACGTCGTCGCCCTGCAGGATCCGGACGTGATCGAGGGTCTCGACCACTGGCGCACCCTGCCGATCAAGCAGCAGCCGACCTGGCCCGACCGCGCCGCGGCCGAGGCGGCGTCGGCCGAGATCGCGACGCTGCCGCCGCTCGTCTTCGCGGGCGAGGTCGACAAGCTCCGTGACCGGCTCGCCGCAGCGGCGCAGGGCAAGGCGTTCCTGCTGCAGGGCGGCGACTGCGCCGAGACCTTCGCCGGAGCCACGGCGGACTCGATCCGTGACCGTGTGAAGACCATCCTCCAGATGGCCGTCGTGCTCACCTACGGTGCCTCGACACCGGTGATCAAGATGGGACGCATGGCGGGGCAGTTCGCCAAGCCGCGGTCGAGCGACTTCGAGACGCGCGGCGACGTGACGCTGCCGGCGTATCGCGGCGACATCGTGAACGGCTACGACTTCACCCCGGAGAGCCGGCAGGCCGACCCCCGCCGTCTGGTGCAGGGATACCACACGGCCGCGTCGACGCTGAACCTGGTCCGTGCCTTCACGCAGGGCGGGTTCGCCGACCTGCGGCAGGTGCACTCGTGGAACAAGGGCTTCGCGTCGAACCCGGCGAACGCCCGCTACGAGCACCTCGCGAAGGAGATCGACCGCGCGATCCGTTTCATGGACGCCTGCGGAGCCGACTTCGAGGCGCTGAAGCACACCGAGTTCTACGCCTCGCACGAGGGGCTCCTCATGGACTACGAGCGGCCGATGACCCGCATCGACTCGCGCTCCGGTCTCGCCTACGACACCTCCGGCCACTTCATCTGGATCGGCGAGCGGACCCGCGACCTCGACGGCGCCCACGTCGACTTCCTGTCCCGCGTGCGGAACCCGATCGGTGTGAAGCTCGGCCCGACGACGACCATGGACGACATGAAGGCCCTGGTCGACACGCTCGACCCGGAGCGCGAGCCCGGTCGTCTGACGTTCATCACCCGGATGGGTGCGGGCAGGATCCGCGACGAGCTGCCGAAGCTGCTCGAGGCGATCAAGGGCATGGACGCGAACCCGCTCTGGGTGACCGACCCGATGCACGGCAACGGCCTGACGACCCCGACGGGCTACAAGACCCGTCGCTTCGACGACGTCGTGGACGAGGTCCTCGGCTTCTTCGAGGCGCACCGCCAGGTCGGCACCTACCCGGGCGGCATGCACGTCGAGCTCACCGGTGACGACGTCACCGAGTGCCTGGGCGGCTCCGAGCAGATCGACGAGGCGACCCTGGCGACGCGCTACGAGTCGCTGTGCGACCCGCGGCTCAACCACATGCAGTCGCTCGAGCTCGCCTTCCTGGTGGCGGAGGAGCTGAGCGCCCACCCCTACCAGCGGCCGTAGTCGCGACCGCACGCCGGACGGGAGGCGCGGTGCCAGCCGGCACCGCGCCTCCCGTCCCTCCGCTCGTCGCCCGCCCGTCCTGCCCGGCTCCGGTCGCCCGTCCTGCCCGGTTCCGGTCGCACGACCTGCCGCTCACGTTCCGCGCGGACGGCACGTCGTGCGACCGCAGCGACCGCCGACGGCACGTCGTGCGACCGGAACCGGCGAGCGGTCGAGCAGCCGAGCGGCCGCCTGGCGGCTACTGCTCGTAGGAGAGCGTGATCGTGTCGCCGCGGTACACCGTGGAACCCTGGACCGGGTCCGTCGCGGTGACCGGGAGCGCCGACTTCCAGTCGTAGAAGCGGCAGAGCACGTTCGTGCAGTCGGGCACCTTCACGTCGAGGCCGAGGTTCTCGAGCGTGGAGGTCGCCTCGTCGATGGTCTTGCCGGCGACGTCGGGCAGCGTGATCGGCGTCGGGCCCTTCGAGAGCACGAGGTCGACGGCAGAGCCCTGCACGGCGGGGGAGTCCTCGACGCTGGACGAGATGACCTGCCCCTTCGGCACGTCGTCGCTGTAGCGCTCCTGCTGCGCCCCGACGACCAGACCGACGGCGTCGAGCGCGGCGGTCGCGCCGTCGAGGGTCTTCCCCGTGACGTCCGGGACGGCGCCGAGCGAGACCGTGAGCGTGACCGGCCCGCGTTCGGCGTACTCGCCGACGGAGGACAGGTCGACCGTCTGCCCGTCGGTGCCCAGGCCCTTCGCCGCGATCACGGTGTCCTCCGGAGCGTCGGCCGAGAACTCGTACTGGTCGTCCTGCAGCTGGAAGTCGTCGTCCAGTGCGGCCGTCACGGTCGAGAGCGGTTGCCCGACGATCGCGGGCAGGGCGATCATCCGCGGGCCGTCCGACACGACGATCCGCACCGGGGTGCCCTTGCGGACCTCGCGTTCGGCCGCCGGCTTGGTCGTCGACACCTGCCCCTTCGCCACGACGGCGTCGTACCGGCTGTCGGTCTCGGCGGTGGGCTGGAGCCCCTGTGCCTGGAGCAGCTGCCGGGCCTGTGCCACGGACTTCCCGGCGACCTCGGGGATGCGGACGTTGCCCCAGGGTCCCGGACCGAGGGCCCAGCCGACGACGCCGGCGATGATCGCGAGGACCACGACGACCGCGAGCAGGATCCACCCGCGCTTCCGACGCTTGACGGACTTGTCGGCGAGGCGTTGCGCCGCCGGGGAGAGCGTCCCGGGCTGGGCTCCCGTGCGTCGGGGGCCGGGCGCACCGCGGCGGGCCGGAGCAGCGGGCGCACCGCCCGTCGTGTCGGCGATCACCCGGGTGGCGTCGTCCTGCTCGGGGCCGTCCCACCGTCCGGACGCATCGGCCGAGGAGGGCGACGCGCTGCCGGCCGGCAGGATCGCGGTGGCGTTCTCCGGACGCAGCACCGCGGTGCGGTACTGGCCGGTCGCGCGCTGCTGGTTGCCCGACATGTGGTCGAGCATCTCGCGGGCGTCGCGCGGACGGTCTGCGGGGTCGCGGGCGGTGGCCCAGGCGACCAGGTCGTCGAGCTCCGGCGGGACGCCCGGCTCCGCGGCGCTCGGCACCGGGACCGTGTCGTTGGCGTGCTGGTAGGCGATCTGCATCGGCTGGTCGCCCTTGTAGGGCTGCTCGCCGGTGAGCATCTCGTAGAGCATGATGCCGAGTGCGTAGATGTCGCTGCGCGAGTCGGCGGCGCCGCGCGTCACGAGCTCGGGGGACAGGTACGCGATCGTGCCGAGCAGGGCTGCTCCGGTGGCCGTGTTCGCCGTGGTCGCCCGCGCCAGGCCGAAGTCGCCGAGCTTGATGCGCCCGTCGTCGGCGAGCAGGACGTTCTCGGGCTTGAGGTCGCGGTGCACGATGCCGGCCCGGTGCGCCGACGCGAGGCCGGCGAGCACGGCGCGCAGGATGTCGGTGGCCTGCTCCGGGGTGAGCGCCCGGTGCTCCTGCAGCAGGTCGCGCAGGGTGATGCCCGGGATGTACTCCATGACGATGTACGCCGTGTCGTCCTCGGCACCCTGGTCGTACACCCCGACGAGGTTCGGGTGGGAGAGCCGGGCCGCCGAGCGGGCCTCCTGGATGAAGCGCTCACGGAAGGCCTGGTCGTCGGCCAGGTGCCCGTGCATGATCTTGATCGCGACGCGACGCTCGAGCCGGACGTCGGTGGCGAGGTACACCGTCGCCATGCCCCCGCGCGCGATGCGCGAGCGCACGCGGTACCGCTGGTCGATCATGCGACCGATCATCGGGTCCGTTGCGGCGTTCGTGGTCATCGGCGGCATTCTACGAAGGGCTGCCGGTACGGTCCGACCTGACGCACCGACCGTGACCCAATCTCGATCTCGAGGATGAGTCGGCTGTCCGGCCGACCAGACGGGCGGGACCTCAGAGCGAGGCCAGCAGGGCGCGCGCGGTCTGCTCCCACTTCGCGTACTCGTTCGGGTACGCGGAGACCTGGACCGCCTGGGCGGCGTCGGTCAGGGCCATCGATGACCACCCACGCACGCCGAGCAGGCCGCGGGTCTTGCCGGGGTTGCCCACGAAGAACAGTTCGGCGGCGGTGGCCGGGTCCTGCAGTGCTGCCGACGTGCCCCAGCCCTGGCTCGGACGCTGCTGGAACAGGCCGACGGAGTCGCGGTCGCCGTGCGACAGGTTGCGCAGGCTCGACTCCTGCAGAGCCGCTGCGAGGGCGATCACGATGCCGCGGTCGGGGACGCCGAGGGTCCGGCCGACGCTGACGATGGTGGCCGCGTTGCGCCGCTGCTCACCGGTCAGCTCGACGCCGTTGACGCTGCCGACGGCAGTGGTCACGGCACCCCCGGTCGGGGTGGTCGTCGGCTTCGAGGTCGCAGCGGGCAGCACGAGGGTCTTCCCCGCGTAGATCGTGCTCGTGTAGCTGAGGCCGTTCGCCGCGAGGAGGGCCTTCACCGACACCCCGTGCTTCGCCGCGATCGCCCCGATGGTGTCGCCGGCGACGATCTTCACGCTCGACGCCCGGGCGGGTGCGGCCGGCGCGGTGCTCACGGCAGGCGCCGGCTTCGCGGCGGGTGCCGTCCCGGCGCGGGGGATGGTCAGGGTCTGGCCCGGGTAGATCAGCGAGCGCTGCGAGAGGTTGTTCGCGGCGAGGATCGCCGAGGTCGACACGCCGACGCGGGCGGCGATGCCGGACACGGTGTCGCCCGACTTCACGTGGTAGCTGCCGCTCGTGCTCGACGACGCGGGTGCTGCTGCGGGGGCGGCGGGTGTCGAGGACAGGTGCAGCGTCTGCCCGGGGTGGATGATCGTGTTCCAGCCGAGGCCGTTGCGGACCAGGACCTCCTGCGCCGAGAGCCCGAAGCGCGCGGCGATGCCCGAGACGGTGTCGCCCTGACGCACCGTGTAGGTGGTGGGGGCCTTCGACACCGCGGCGACCGTGGTGACGGTGGTGGTCGACGGGCGGGCGACGGCGGTGCCGAACACCGGGCGCTGGCCCACGTTCCGGTCCTCGTCCACGTGCCGCTTCTTCGCGGCGTCGTCGTGCCGGGGCTCGGCGTGCGCCACCGGGCCGGTGAGGCCGGCGGTCACGGCGATCGTGCCCGCGAGGACGATGGGCATGGTGGCGAACCGGGCGGATCGAGCGCGCCGGGCGGCGTCGCCTGCAGCGTTGTCCACGGGTTGTCTCCTGTCCTGGGTGAGCCGTGCGCGGGAGCGGGTACTCACAGGTGGTTCCACGCTGACATGGCGTGATTCCCAAGTCAACCAGAGAGCCGCGTGTTGCGCGTGTGACTCGTGTGATCAGCGTGACGGCACGACGCAGGCCGGTGCTCTGGCAACATGGGGCGGGTGAGCGATGGACCCACCGACGACACGACCCTCTCCGAGCGCTGGCTGACGGTGCCCGACCTCGTGGACCTGCTCGGGGTGAGCCCCGGGCGCATCCACCGCCTGTTCGAGCAGAAGACGCTGCTGGCTGCCCGCGTGGGCGGCGTGCTGCGGGTGCCGAGCGAGTTCCTCGACGGCTCCGAGCCGATGCCGGAGCTGCGCGGCACGCTGATCGTCCTCGGTGACAACGGGTTCTCCGACGACGAGGCGGTCCGCTGGATGCTCTCCGAGGAGCCCGCACTCCGCACCTCGCCGATCGCCGCGCTGCGCGCCGGCCGCAAGGCCGAGGTGCGCCGCGTCGCACAGTCCCTGCTCTGAGCCCGGGAGCCGACCCGGCGCCCTGGACCGGAGACCCGTCCCGGCGGGCTGGCCCGCGCAGCAGGAGCCGCCCCGGTGAGGACGATCTGGTGACGGACGGGAGGCCCGTGGCGGTGTCGCCACGGGCCTCCCGTCCGTCGTCGTGGTCGGCGTCTAGGCGACGCGGCTGCTGACCGTGTCGGCCAGCGACAGCAGCTGGTCGCGCGCCGACGGCGTCAACGGCGCGGCCTCGAGCGCTGCCTTCGCGCGCTGCACGTGCCGGTCGATCGAGCGCTCGACGGCGGCGACCGCCCCGGACTCGGTGAGCGTGGCGCGCAGCATCTGCACCTGCTCCTCGTCGAGGTCGGGGTCGCCGAGCAGCTCGTCGAGCAGTTGCCTGGGGCCGGGCGGGAGCGCCTTGCGGGCCGAGGCGATGAGGACGGTGCGCTTGCCCTCGCGGAGGTCGTCGCCGGCGGGCTTGCCGGTGACCTCGGGGTCGCCGAACACACCGAGCACGTCGTCGCGGAGCTGGTACGCGACGCCGAGCGGCAGGCCGAAGGACCGCAGGCCCTCGAGCTGCGCCTCCGAGGCGCCGGCGACCAGGGCGCCGATGACGAGGGGTGCCTCGATCGAGTACTTCGCCGACTTGAAGACGATGACCCGCTGTGCCCGCACCAGGTGCTCGGTCTCGTCGATCGTCGGCCAGGCGGTCTCCTCGTGCACGTCGAGGTACTGCCCCGCGGTCACGTCGAGCCGCATCGTGTGGAACTCCTGGCGGACGATGCGTGCGCGCGCCGGGTCGAGGAGCGCGAGCCCCTCGTCGAAGACGGAGTCGCTCAACGAGAGCAGGATGTCCCCGAGCAGCAGCGCCGAGTTCGTGCCGTACAGCGAGCGGTCGCCGACCCAGCCGGACTCCTCGTGCAGGGACTCGAAGCGCCGGTGCGCGGCCGGACGACCACGACGGGTGTCGGAGCGGTCCATGATGTCGTCGTGCACCAGGGCGGCGGCGTGGAAGATCTCGAGCGCGGCGGCCACCGTGACGACGGCCTCGGCCGTGGTCTGGCGGGAGCCCTCGGCGAGGGGGTCGAAGGACCCCGAGCGGCCCGCCACGGACTGCCATCCCCAGTAGCAGAACAGCGCTCGGAAGCGCTTGCCGCCGGACAGCAGGTCACGGGCGTACCGGTCGAACGGCGCGAGGTCCGGGCTGATCGCGAGGAGCCGATCACGCTGCTCGTCGAGTGCCCGTCCGACCCGTGCCGAAACGAGGTCCACTAATCGCGTACTCTCAGCCACGACTCCTACCCTAGTGGAGCGGTCGAGTCATAGAATCGGTCCACTTCAGCGATGCCACAACCCGGCGGCAGCGCGGCACACCAGCGGTCGTCAGACAGCATCCCCAGGAACAAGAGGGAAACGAGATGCCACTCTCGGAGCAAGAGCAGCGACTCCTCGAAGAGATGGAGCGGAGCCTCTACCAGAACGACTCCGACTTCGTGGCGCGTGTCACGCGCCGCCAGGGACGCGCGAGTTACACGTCCATCACGATCGGTGTGCTCGGTGCCCTCGTGGGGATCGCCATCGTCATCGTGGCGCTCGTCGTGAAGCAGCCGTGGCTCGGGCTGCCGGGCTTCGTGGTGATGCTCGCCGGCGTGCTCTACGCACTGCGCCCGGGGATGCGGATGTCGAAGTCCGGGGCGAAGGCGCCGCGGGCGAAGGGGCAGTCCGCGGGTCGGCCGTCGCGCCCGTCCTCCTCCGGTGGCTCCTTCATGGACCGCATGAACGAGCGCTGGGACAAGCGCAACGACCCGGGGCAGCAGTAGCCGCACCGCACGCCCTCCACACGCCTCCACGGGGCCGGTCCTTCGGGACCGGCCCCGTCGTCGTGTCCGGGGTCGCGGTCGTGCTCGTGGCCGCTGCTCCGCGCCGTCCGCCCGCCAGTGACACCCGCCCGTGGCACCCGTGCCCGCCCTCGCACCCCGTGCTCCTGCCGCTGTCCCTGGCGAATCCGGGCGTGCCTGGTCGAACCGGGCGTAGTGGGTGGAACCGGGCGTAGTGGGTGGAATCGGGCGTAGCGGGTGGAACCGGGGGTAGCGGGTGGAACCGGGCGTACCGGGTCGAACGGAACCATCAGGTACGCCCGGTTCCGCCTGCCATCGCGGGTGTGATGGGAAGGAACGGGCGCGACGGCGCGACGGGCGCGACGGCGCGACGGCGCGACGCGCGCGACGGCGCGAC